>DBBR01000040.1 GCA_002292325.1 Flavobacteriales bacterium UBA979
GCGGCTGACAATGGTGTTATGCATATCGTGGATGCGATATTGTTGCCCGCCTCAGCTTTTGAAGGTTGTACGGATCCAGATGCGTGCAATTACGACGCGTATGCCACCTTGGACAACGGGTCTTGCTACTACCTGGCATATGAGATCAGCATCCAAGACAATGTTTGCACGGGAGGAGAAGACGGAGCAATTACCGTTGAGTTGCTCGATGGCTCCCTCGTCGTACTTTACTACACATTGGATGCGCTCGATGGCTCGGAACCCATGGAGGATTGGATAGGTGCATTTGGTGACTTAGCTGCGGGCACCTACGAATTAGGGATTTATGGAGAGGACTGTATTGCCACCGAGGTCATAGTTATCACTGAACCTTCGGGAATGGCATTGGACGTGTCGGTTGAGGCTGTCGCGGACGATGGCAGCGGCAACGGATCGGCGGAAGCCACTGTGACGGGAGGAACAGCGCCTTACGATATTGTATGGTATGACGCCGACGGTGCATCTGTTGCAAATTTTCAAATGGTTCACGGCACCTATTCCGTTAGCGTGACGGACGCACTCGGATGCACTGTCCTCTTGAGTGTCGTAATCGAACTTGTGGAAAGCGTAAGTTCACCTTTGGAGTCGGAAGAGACGCTGGTTGCTTATCCGAATCCTACAACGGGGTTGCTTAAAGTTGAAAACCTTCATCAAAATTGGAGAACCATCAGCGTGGTCAATGAAGTGGGCCAAACCGTCCACATTCATCAACGTGTGCAAAACAGCTCCGCTGCTATTGATGTGTCTCATCTCGAGTCAGGAATTTACATCCTACAAGTAAATGGAGGGGATGTCACTGAGCGACGAAGTGTCACGGTTATCGTCCGCTAAACCTCTTGTTCGAACGCTTCTTAATTGAGCACTCAACTACAGACTGAAGCATTTTTTTATTGTTTCTCGTGCATAAAAAAACCAGCCATTCGGCTGGTTTTTTTCCTGCGGAGAGACTGGGATTCGAACCCAGGCGACGGTTGCCCGTCGACAGATTAGCAATCTGCTCCGTTACCACTCCGGCACCTCTCCCGCTCTGCGTTATTTTCAGAAGCGGCGACAAAGTTACGATAAACACTTGCGGAAACAACAAAATTACCTATCTTCATAACCTGTTTATTTCGACCAGATTAACTAATCACCTACAAAATGAAAAAAGTTCTGATTCTCAGTGTGTTTGCGTTCTTCGCTTTTGCAGCTAACGCTCAATCTGAAGCTTCAACTGCTTCTAAATCCACCACCTCTCAAGTAGTGGATGCAAAGAAAGACGCCAATTCATCCACCAAGAATGTCGCTTTGGGTGGAAATGCTACGAAAGGCCAAACTGCCTCCAAGACAGCAACGAATACCGCAAAGTCTTCTTGCACAGGAGATTCTAAGAAAACTGCCAGTAACGGGAAGTCCTCTTGCTGCTCAGGTAAATCCGAAGCCGCTTGTGGTTCTTCAAAGACTGCAGACGCAGGCAACGGAAAAAGTGCTTCTTGCTGTTCAGGCAAATCAGCTACCAGCTGCGCCAAAGGCAAGGACAAAGGGGACGCTCCAAAACAGGACTGAACCAGCATTTGTCTGTCGAGAGACAGAATCAACGCCATATCGCCGCACCCGAAAGGGTGCACTCTTGCCAACGATTTGAATAGGAAAGGCCATCCCTCGGGATGGCCTTTTTTTGTCTTCTATTTCTTGTAATCAAATGGCTTGGTGTCAGAAAACAAACCGCTCTTCCGCCAAGTTTGCAATGTGCTCCCCAATGGCCAATGCCGCTGTAGCAGCCGGGCTTGGGGCGTTCAATACATGGATATTCCGATCCGTGTAGGATATTCGAAAATCGTCTCGGGTGTCACCGTCTTGTGAAAGCAACAAGGCACGCACACCTGAGCGTCCAGGACGGAGGTCATCCATGGTCAAATCAGGTACCATTCGCTGCAGCGTCTTCAAAAACAACCGCTTCGAAAATGCTCTCCGGTATTCATTGATTCCAAAGGCCATGTTTTGAAAAAACAACCTCCATGTCCCCGCGTACCCCAAAGCTTCCAGTGTATCCTTTAGATCAAAATCAGTTTTACCATACCCCTCACGCTTAAACGTGAACACGGCGTTGGGACCACACTCCACCTCTCCATCCGTCATGCGCGTAAAATGAACGCCGAGGAATGGAAAATCGGGATTGGGCACAGGGTAAATCAAATTTCGCACTTTGTGCTTCGCTTGATCTGTGAGTTCGTAATAATCACCCCGGAAACCGACGACCCGTTCCTTGAGATCGACTCCGTCTTTTCGCGCCAGCCGATCTGCTTGCAGCCCGCCACACACGACTACATGCTTGGCCCGGAATCCCTCTGCATTTCGATCCGTCCTCACCACGGTCTCATCTCCTTCTCGTTCAAAGTCTACAACGGCCTCCCCCAATCTCAATGCGCTCTTGGGCTGAGCCGCCAAAGCAAGTTCTACCATCTTGGCCGTCGCTGCGCGGTAATCAATAATCCCCGTACAAGGAACCCATAAGGCATCAATTCCTTTGCAATGCGGCTCGATTTCTCGAAGTTGATCTGCATTGATTCGCTCCAGCCCTTCAATCTCATTCTGCTGACCAATGCCATGAATCTTCTCGAGCATGGGGATTTCAGATTCTTCCACGGCCACCACCACTTTTCCGCAGACATCATGCGGAACTTTATGCTCTTGAGCAAATCGAACCAACGCCCGACGACCTTCCACACAATTCTTGGCCTTCAATGATCCCGGCGGGTAATAAAGCCCTGAATGAATGACTCCAGAATTATTGCCTGTCTGGTGTTCGGCCAAGCCTTTTTCCTTTTCAATCAATAACATGGATCTATTTGGAAAGCGCTGCTGCAATTGATAAAGCGTTGCAGCGCCAACGATTCCACCTCCTACAATGATGACATCAAAGGATGCCTGGGGTTCATTCGCTTCATTCATCGCCGCAAAAGTACAACGGGAATAATCACACGAATTGGGTCATCGTAGCTATCTTGGCCAACATGTCCCAAAAAAAGGCCCTGCACAGTCAAAAAGTCAAAAACGCATGGGCCATGTACGATTGGGCCAATAGCGTCTACTCACTGGTCATTACGACCGCCATCTTTCCCATCTTCTTCAATGCACTCACTTCCGAGCGTGATACAGCGGGGAACATCATAAATGACACCGTCGTCTTTTTTGGCAAGACGTACATCAACACCCAGCTTTATAGCTACGTGCTCGCAGCGAGTTTTGTTGTGGTCATATTCGCCTCCCCTCTTTTGAGTGGCATCGCGGATGTGTCGGGAAAAAAACTTCAGTTGATGAAGGTCTTTTGCTACCTCGGTTCAGCGGCCTGTGTCACCATGTATTTCTTCAATCCAGCACATTTGGAGTGGAGCATGTTGAGTTTATTCCTTGCCAACATTGGCTTCTGGGGAAGCTTGGGATTTTACAACGCCTTCCTACCTGAGATTGCCCCTCCAGAGGAACACGATCAGTTGAGCGCCAAGGGATATGTTATGGGGTACATCGGAAGCGTGTTGCTTCTCTTGGTCTGTCTTGGGCTCATCATGGGGGTGGGTGGACATTTGACTCCCTGGGCCTTTGTGCTCGTTGGCGTGTGGTGGGTCAGTTGGGCTCAACCCGCCTTTCGCAAGCTGCCTTCGAATCCTTTCCAAAAAAACATCACGCGCAACCTCTTCAGTCACGGATTTCGTGAATTGCGCAAAGTCGCAGGTGAGTTACGCGGAAGAAAAGATTTGGTGCGATACTTATGGGCGTTTTTTGTGCTTTCGATGGCCCTTCAAACCATCATGCTCATGGCTTCGTCTTTTGGTATTAAGGAGATCAATCTGGCAGACGATCAATTGATCATTGCCATCATCGCCGTTCAATTGCTGTCCATTCCTGGCGCCTTCTTTGTTTCTTGGGTCAGCAGCAAGTTGGGGAACATTCCCACCTTGATCGGCTGTGCAGTTGTTTGGGCAGGAGTCTGCGTTTACGCCTACAAACTGGTCAATGACGTCAACGGTTTTTTTGTTGCAGCGGGCATCATCGGATTCATGATGGGCGGTACACAAAGCTTGAACCGCAGCAGCTACTCTAAAATGTTACCCAAAACTGAAGACCACGCATCGTATTTCAGTTTTTATGAAGTCCTGGAAAAGGGCGGCTTGGTCATCGGTATGTTTTGCTGGGGCTACATCGAAGGATTCACTGGCTCCATGCGATCGAGCATTCTCGCTCTGGTTATTTTCTTTGCCCTTAGCATCGCATTCCTCAGCCTCATTCCCAAGAAACAACTCGCCTAGTTTCCGCGAAAACCATTGAACATACTCAACGATTCTTGGGAAGAAAAGCGTGTTCAAGCAATTCGAATTCCACCCGCCTGTTTTGCTGTCTCCCCCTTTCTGTTAGGTTGTCTGCAGCGGGCATTTGACTTCCGTGCCAAGCGAGCTTAAGACGCGCTGGATCGACTCCCCTTTCACGCAGCGCGGTCATGACGGTTTGCGCCCGCTGCTCACTCAACATCAGATTGTACGCCTGAGTCCCTATGAAATCCGTATGGCCATTGACTTCAATGACCAAAAATCGATTGGCACGCATTTCTTTCGCGACTTCCTCCAATTGCACAAGCGCCCCGTCCGCCAGATCAGCGGAATCAAAATCAAACAACACCGCGTCCCACCGAACGTGTGCTCGCTGATAAACCTGCCAAGGCGGATCTGTAACCTCCGTTGCAATGGTCCGATTGAGGCACGAACAATCCTCTGGAGAAGTGACCGACTCCACGTGAATCTCATCCAAATAAACGTAAGCCCAGCCGCTCGCATCATTCCCAGCATCCTGCCGCTCCAAGACGACCAACTCATCGGGTGCTCGAAAATTCCCGATGGTTATGTATGATTCACCTCCAGCCGCTTGAAACACATCACTGAGCTTCGTCCAGCTCCAACGGTCACTCATCAAATTCAGCAACGGGTTCTCGACCTGGCCCTGCAACGCCAATCGACCCTCACCCACTTCCTTGATGGGTCGATCCCCAAAATGGAGAGCCAGACCATCCGTTATCAATCGACCCGCATCAGCAGCGCATACCCACCATTCCGCACAAATCCATTCACCTTCAACAAGTGGACGCTTTAACTCGGCGTGCAGGTATTCTCTGTATTCCGGTTTGGAGGCGGAGTACAACACAATTCCACTGTACGCATCCCCTTCAAGTGGTGCTTGTTGGCCAAAGGCATTCTTCGGAACTCCAGCACCTGAACCCGCCGCACAGGCATCAAAATGATCCGGTGTGCCTGAGTTCGATTGTTTCCAATACTTCAGTGTCTTTAATTCATTCTGCGTAAAGTCATTCGGACACCAATTCATTTCTTCAAATCCTCCGTTAAAGACGAGATTTTGGGCAGTAACTGGAAGAAGTGAGACCGAGCAAGCACCCCACAGGAGTGCAAAAGAAAGCCACCCTCGCCGCAGGCGAAAGTGGCTCCAATCGTATATTCTATGAGGCTGAGTAAGCACCTCTATACTTTCTTATTTCATCAATTCGAACACGACACGACGATTCTTGGCTCGACTGATGTCCGAATCCCGTGTACTAGCGGGATCTGTTTCTTCCATGGAATCCACAACGAAACGGTCTGCACCCAGCCCCATTTCAGCAAACTTCTTTACCACTTCCTGCGCACGCTTCAAACCCAGCTCTCGGTAACGAGGATTGATCTTACCCTCATTGGATTCGTCTGTATCGGTATGACCAATGACTTTCAATTTCCAAGATGGATTGTCTTTCAAAATACTCGCCAATCGAGAAATAACCATCTCACCAGCACCCGTTGGACGGCGCTTCAAGAAAGCGTAATAAACACGCGAAGCGCTTATGACATCTGCAGGCGCAGTGTCGGGACCAGGGGCTGCTTCACCGAACACCAAATCTGTCCGAACCTCATCCGCAGCAGAGCAAGCACATTGTGACTTCGCATCAATCGGAGTTACCTTGACATTGTCGAGGTAGTAGTATGCATGAGCTTTCGGGGTTCCAAGAACACCCGAAGGTTTCCGGACCTTTTCATCTTCGATTTCTTTGTCTGAGTGGAAACCCCCAATGATCAAAAACTCTTCCTCGCCTGTACCGATGAATGTCCCACAAACCGTTTCCCATCCATCCAACAAAGCCATCACCTTGTCCGTTTTGTGCATCACATCCGGTGTACGCACCATAAGCCCCGTGTTGCCCTGTTCCACTTTGCGATCGCTCAAGACTGCTCCAATTCCGTTCACAGCATAGCGGGATAAATCACTCAGGCTGATATCGAATGAAACGCAGTAAAGCTGGTTTTTTTCCAATTCAGTCATCAGCTCGACCTCAAAATACGTGCGGGTGAGCTTAGGATCTTTCGTATACGCTCGCATACCAGCATAACACACCCCATCCGAAGCCTCTTGGACACCGTACACATTATTGGGGATGTTGACCTTTTCTGATTTGAGGCCTTCCCCATAAAGATCAAGCATCGCTTCCGTCGCACTAAACCAATCCTCCGTGTAAGTCTCAAGCTCTCCTTGCTTCTTTAGCTTTCGCAAATCAGAGTTTTCGAAACTGCCATTGGGCACCAAATTATCCTCCTGCGCCAGGCCGGGGTTCCAACCCGAGACCAAAGCCACGAGAATGGTCAATAATGCAAATCGTTTCATCATAATCATACCTGTTGTTTTCATTTCTTTCTGGCTGACGCCGTTGCGCAATTTAGCGACCGCCTCGCTTCCGACAAAATATCATTTTTCCATGGAATGGCCATCAATTCTCCGTCAATGGAGAATTTTAAAAACCGTTTCCTTCAATAAAAATGCATCGGGTATGGATACATTGCCCTGCCCTTTTGCTTTGCGATCAGCTTCCCGTAAATAGCCAAAAATCCTGCCAACTTTATCCAACGGATAATGACGTGCCGCCTCTGCGTATTGTTTCACTGCAAAAGGAGCACAGCGAAGCGCCTTCGCCGCTGCAGGCCCAGACCGATCTTTGAGACCATGGTACGCATAGACTTTACTGAAATAACCATTGAGTACCGGCATGATCATCGCAACAGGGTGGTCCTTAGGATTTGCTGCAAAAAACTCTGTAATACGCTGAGCTCGCGCCAAATCTTTTGACCCCAAGGCACGCTGCAGTTCAAAAACATTGAAATCCTTGCTGATCCCAATATGTTTTTCAATGTGTTCCGGTGCCACTTCTGTTCCTGCCGGTAAAACAATCTGAAGTTTATTGAGCTCATTGACCACCTTGCGCAAATCATTGCCTAAATACTCCGCTAAAATCTGCGCTGCATGAGCTGAAATGCTCAAACCGCTTTCACGCACGAAACCAGAAATCCACTCAGCCAGTTTGTAATCGCGCACTTTTTCGCTCAGAAACAACAAACCTCCCCGACTGATCGCTTTCACACTCTTGAGCCGACCATCGGCTTTTTTATTTTTGAAACAAAAGACAAGCACTGTGGAAAGGACCGGCGAATTCGCATAGGCCTCCAGCTTTTCCATGTCTTCTTTTCTGCGCCATGCACTCCAATCCTGCGCTTCGCGCATGAGGACCAATTGTCGATCCGCCATCATCGGAAACCGGCGAGCCGTTTCCAAGACTTGGTCCACATTGGCGTCCCTTCCATACAAAATCGTCTGGTTAAAGTCGCGCATGGACTCTTCCACCACATTCGTCTCCAAAGCCTTCGCAATTTCATCAATGAAAAATGGCTCCTCCCCATGAAGAAGGTAAACCGGCTTAAATGAGCCGGCCTGGACATCGCGAATAATTTGGCGGTGCGGCATGCCGACGAAGATAATGGTTGGACCGAATGGCCCGCTCCCGCGTGTGCGGTATTTTTGAACCCATGCCCTCAGCCTCCGATCGCCCTCAAGTTCAACTGGGACATCGTTCATTCGATGTGCTACAGCTCCCCCCCTTCGCGCTGCAATGGAGGATACAAAGTCCTGAGGGGACATTGCAGGTCAAATGTTTATCTCGAAAAAAACATGTTGCCCTGGAGCCTGAAGAATGGGTCAGACAACATTGGATTCACTATTTATCATCCGAATTGGGCTATCCCCTGGGCTGGATTTCCGTCGAGCAACCGTTGCAACTCAATGGTCAGTCCCGGTTCGCGGACATCGTTTGCTATGACCAAACGGGCGCACCCTTGCTGTTGGTTGAGGTCAAACGCCCCAGCATTGCATTATCCGCCGGAGTTTTGGACCAAGTTCTCCGGTATCACCTTATCCTCCAGACGCCCTTGGTCGTCATTTCGAACGGCATCATGCATCAAGCTTACCAGTTTCACGACGGAAAGTTTAGAGCCCTTGACAGCATTCCGTCCCCTCCAACTGCTTCTCCTAGATTCTAAAGTTTCGGATCTCCTTTGCATTGAAATTCGCAGAGATAGCGGTCTTGGAGTATTTTCGCACCCATAGATTCGAAATTTCATTCCATGATCATCCAAGAAATCATCGCCATTGCAGGCAAACCCGGGTTGTTCCGCATTCTGATTACGAATCGTTCCAATCTCATTGTTGAATCCATGGTGGATCAAAAACGATTGAGCATTCCTGGCACGAGCCGAATCAGCAGCCTCGCGGACATCACCATGTACACAACGGCAGAGGATATTCTTCTTATGGATGTATTGAATCGGATCAATGACCATGTTGGAAAAGGAGATTTGCCGGACATCAAAGGCAATGCGCAAGCGACAAAAGATTTTGTCGACGAAGTGGTTCCTGAAATGGACCATGAACGCGTCTACAACTCCGATTTGAAAAAATTGGTTCAGTGGTTTGGCATCCTTCGAGAAAACAAGGCCTTTCCGTTAACAAATGAGGTGAAGGATGAGGAAAAGCTTGAGGACAAAACCAACGCTGAGTCTGAAGTAGATTCAGGCGAGGAAAAGCCAAAGGCCAAAAAAGCTGCTCCCAAGAAAGCAGCCACCAAAAAACCTTCGGCGAAGAAGGTGGCACCCAAAAAACCCGCAGGAAAGAAAACCGTCGCCAAAAAAGCTCCGGTCAAAAAATAAGTCCACCGCGATGAAAAAGATTTCCGTTATCGGAGCAGGAACGATGGGCAACGGAATTGCTCATGTCTTTGCTCAGTCTGGGTTCAACGTTACGCTTATTGATGTTCAGGAGGAAGCCCTTGACCGTGCCCTCACCACCATCGGCCGAAACCTAGACCGCCTCATCAAAAAGGAGAAAATCTCCGAAGCGGACAAAGCGAACACGCTTGAACGCATTCAAACCAATACGCTGCTCCAAGCGGGTGTTGCGGATGCAGATTTGGTTGTTGAGGCAGCCACAGAACGAACGGATTTGAAGCTTCGGATTTTTGAAGAGATGGATGCCGCAGCGCCCCCCCATTGCATTCTTGCAACGAATACGTCCTCCATTTCCATCACGCAAATCGCCGCAGCGACTGCTCGGCCTGCTCAAGTCATTGGCATGCACTTCATGAATCCGGTGCCGGTCATGAAACTTGTAGAGGTCATTCGCGGATACGCCACGAGCGATGCCACATGCGGCGCCGTGATGGAACTATCTAAACAGCTTGGCAAAACACCCACGGAAGTCAATGATTATCCTGGATTTGTAGCTAACCGCATTCTCATGCCCATGATCAATGAGGCCATGATTACGTTGCACGAAGGAGTGGCAGATGTGGAGGCAATAGATACCGTGATGAAATTGGGGATGGCCCATCCGATGGGGCCGTTGCAGCTTGCAGACTTTATCGGACTCGATGTTTGCCTGAGCATCCTTCGGGTGCTCCACGAAGGACTCGGCAATCCCAAGTACGCGCCTTGTCCTTTGCTCGTTAATATGGTTGCTGCTGGACATTTGGGCGTAAAAAGTGGACAAGGATTTTACCTTCATACACCGGGGAGCAAAGAATTGGTGGTTTCCCCTTACTTCCAATGATCTCTACTCGAGACCGCATCCACGAAATCATTTTTGAAGCGGATACTCCCGCGGGAAAACGCTTTGACGTCATTCTGCTATGGGGCATCGTTGCCAGCGTTGTTACAGTGATGGCTGAATCCGTGCCTGAATGGCACGAATCATACAGACGCGTGTTCACGGTGCTTGAGTGGTTTTTCACGGTGCTTTTTACACTCGAGTACGTTTTTCGTCTTTGGGCCGTGCGGCGCCCTCTCCAGTATGCCACGAGCTTTTTTGGCATGGTTGATTTACTGGCCATCCTCCCGACCTTTCTCGGTTTGGTTTTGCCAGGCACGGGCAGTTTACGGATCATCCGCATTTTGCGGCTGCTTCGGGTATTTCGAGTTTTTAAATTGGCCGGGTTCATCCAAGAAGCAAAAGGCCTTCAATCTGCACTGAGAGCGAGCCGCAGGCGCATCATTGTTTTCTTGAGTGTGGTGATGGCTCTCGTAACCATTCTGGGCACTTTGATGTACCTGATCGAAGACTCCCAAAGTGGATTTTCGAGCATCCCAAAAAGCATTTATTGGGCCATCGTGACCGTGACGACCGTAGGGTACGGAGATATTGCACCTCATACCGTTTTGGGCCAGATCATTGCGTCCATCATGATGATCATAGGTTATGCCATCATAGCCGTTCCGACCGGGATGATTGGGATGCAAATGATGCGTAAACCCGATGGAGCAGTCGCTGAGGTTTCGACCCAAGCTTGCCCCAGTTGTGGCCGAGATGGCCACGATGAAGATGCGGAGCATTGCAAACACTGTGGGCACCGTTTGTAACTCTTCCTTGAAATCCTCTTATGTTGTATTAAATTGCCCACACGATGGGCACGCGAAGGTGCGTTCCAAAACTTCACAACCATGAACCAACCCACTCGACTTTTTGATTTTCCGCGCTACCAGCTTGCGAATAATCCCCTAGAACTGATGATGTCCATGCCCAACGGCGGCAACCGTGTCAACTATTCCACGGAACAATTTATCAATGCCGTAGACCAAACGGCGCGCGGGTTGATTGCATTGGGAGTCGAGAAAGGAACCAAAATCGCTTTGATTTCCCACAACAATCGGTGCGAATGGAACATCATGGATCATGCCATCATGTCCATCGGCGGAATCAACGTTCCATTGTACCCCACCATGACAGAAGCGGATTACGAATACATCTTAAACCACAGTGAAAGCCAGTATTGCGCTGTGAGTAATCAAGAATTGTACGACAAAGTCATGTCCATCAAGGACAAAATTCCCACACTCAAGGATGTTTTTGTTTTTGACCGCAGTGCTACAGGCCGTCACTGGTCGGAGATTGCCGAGGCTGGATCGGATGACCAACAATCCGAGTTAACATCCCGAATGGACGCAGTCGACCCCAGTGAAATGGCCACCATCATTTACACTTCAGGAACGACAGGAACTCCGAAGGGCGTAATGCTCAGTCATCAAAACATCACCCAGACCGTCATGCGCAGCATCCCTCGAATCCCACCGGTGCTGATCGGCAGCGATTACAGGGTATTGAGTTTTTTGCCCGTCTGCCACATTTTTGAACGCATGCTGCATTACCTCTATATGTACATCGGGGCCAATATTTATTTCGCAGAGAGTTTAGAAACCATCAAAGAAGACTTGAACGCATCACAGCCTACGGTCTTCACCGCAGTGCCTCGTTTGTTGGAGAAGTTTTATGATGGCATCGTCCAAAAAGGACGTGCAGCGGGTGGAGTCAAAGCGGCGATTTTCAATTGGGCCGTTGACTTGGCCTTGCAGTGGGAGCCCGATGGGCAGAACGGTGGCTTCTATGAATGGAAATTGGGGCTTGCACGCAAACTCGTGTTTAGCAAAGTCAAAACCGCGCTTGGGTTGGACAACATCCGGGCCGTCGCTTGCGGTTCAGCAGCCCTCGCCCCTCGACTCGCTCGCTTTTTCAATGCTGCCGGCATTCCCATTTATGAGGGCTACGGCCTGACAGAGACGAGCCCAGTTGTGACGGTGAACTCCGACGTCGAGCCTGGATTGATGCGCATTGGCTACGTTGGGAAACTGATCGAAGGGGTAGACGTCAAATTTGCCGACGATGGCGAAATCCTTGTCAAGGGATTCAATGTCATGATGGGCTACTACAAGGAACCGGAGAAAACAGCGGCCGTCATGTCCGGTGAGTGGTTCCACACCGGAGATATCGGCCGGTTTGATGATGGATTCCTCAAAATCACAGACCGTAAGAAAGAAATGTTCAAAACATCTGGAGGCAAGTATGTTGCGCCCCAGTTACTCGAAAATGCGTTGAAAGCATCGCTCTTCATTGAACAAGTGATGGTGGTCGGTGACGGACAAAAGTTTCCTGGTGCATTGGTCGTCCCGAACGAGGATGCCGTCGCCGAATGGTGCAAGCGGAAGAACCATCCGTTCCCCGGCATGGAGGGCATTCGCAACGATGAGCGCATAGCCGCGCGCATTCAAGAAGATGTGGACAAATTGGTGGAGCCGTTTGCGAAATGGGAAAAGGTCAAAGCCATCCGAATTTTACCCACCATGTTCACCATTGATAACAACGAGCTCACCCCTACATTGAAATTGAAGCGGAAGCCAATCAAGGAGCATTATCAGGACGAAATTGATCAGCTTTACGTTTGATCCATGGTCGAAACACTCATTAATCTGGATTTTGCGCTTTTCAAATTCCTGAACACACCATGGATAGGAGGAGATCCTATCATGTGGGCCGTTTCAGGGATCTGGTGGTGGACTCCTCTCTACCTGCTCCTCTTGTGGGAAGTGTGGAAAAAATCGGACCGAACTTGGGATCGAACCCTCATAAGGGTGTTCTTTTTGGCGCTCTGCATCACCGGAACCGACGTCATTTCTGCCCGGCTCATCAAGCCGGGTGTGCAGCGATTTAGGCCCTCTCACTCCATTGAATTGCGTGACAACGTACACTTGGTGACACCTCCCGGACAGGATGAACCATACCGTGGAGGCCGATTTGGATTTGTGAGTTCCCATGCCGCGAACTATACGGGGATAGCGCTCTACATGGGCTTGCTCTTGGGCGGAGGAAGCTGGCTTTGGTTCTTATTAGGCTGGAGTTTGCTCATTGGGTACAGCCGTATTTATTTGGGCGTCCATTTTCCCTTGGACATCGCTGGCGGCGCTATGCTCGGTGCGTTCTTAGGCTATGTGATGTGGCGCATTCAGAATAAACTCATTGGACATCCTGTTGTTACAGAATGAATGCCCTCGCAATTTTTCTAGGAGGAGGCTTGGGCAGCTTGGCACGCTACGGTGTGGGATATGGAATCACGGCTGTAGGGTGGACTACTCCGATCAGCACATTAATTTCTAACGTTTTGGCCTCGGCTCTTTTGCTTTTCCTACTCGGTCAGGCAGCCAATGCGTCGGAGTCATTATCTCCGAGGAACCACGCGTTATTTGCCTTGCTAACCGTCGGTTTCTGTGGAGCATTCTCGACATTCTCAACGTTTGCAGCTGACACCATTCAGTTGTTTCAAACACACGGTTGGGCTTGGGCCGTTGGCAATATGCTGGCCAATCTCATCCTGTGCATTGGAGTCGGTTATTGGGCATTGACTCTGGCGCCATCAGCTTAACTTTATCTTTCTAACTTCCTTCGAATGCAACTTTTGACCCGCAGCCTTCTCGCCTCGATTGTGTTTTTTCCTCTTTGGATCACTGCCCAAATTGGCCTGCCACCGGAACCTCAAAAAAGCAAGGACGGTAAGATGGATGAGCAAATGCAAATGCGCCAAGCCATCGATGAGAAGAATAACATCAAAGCCCAGCGGCAAGCTCAAGAAAAGCAACGACCTCCGGCCCCCAAACCACCATCCAAACCCGTCGCTCCAGCACCAACCAAAGCACCAATCAATCTCGGTGAACGACCCAAATTGGTTGTAGGCATCACCGTTGACCAGATGCGCATGGATTACCTATACCGCTTTTGGGATGCCTTCGGTGAAGGAGGGTTCAAACGCATGATCGAAGATGGGTTTGTGTGTGGAAATCATCATTTTGGCTTTGCTCCGACGTATACCGGCCCTGGCCATGCCTCCATCTACACGGGCACCACTCCCCGCTATCATGGAATCATCGGGAACGACTGGTATGAGCGGGGATCCGGCGCGTCGGTTTATTGCGCTTCTGACCCTTCCGTTCAAACGATTGGAATAGACGAGCCCGCAAATCCCAGTGGGCACATGTCTCCCCATCGAATGGAAGCCACCACGCTCGGGGATGAATTAAAACTCGCAACCGGCATGCAATCCAAAGTCATCGGCATCAGCCTAAAAGACCGCGGAGCCATCCTTCCCGCCGGACATGCGGCGGATGCGGCGTATTGGTTTTACGGAAAAGACAAAGGCCAATTCATCACGAGCAGCCGGTACATGGATAAACTACCGAAATGGGCGGAGAAATGGAACAAAGGAAAGTGGAGCGCCAAGTACTTGAAACAACCATGGGAAATTGGGCTTTCCGAACGTGCGCTCTCCATCCAAACTGCAGACAATACTCCGTACGAGCGTCCTTTTACTGGAGACAACAGCGCCACCTATCCCTATGACTTGCGCGAATTAAGTGAAGCGAATGGCGGTTTTGATATTCTCAAGTCAACCCCGATTGGAAACACGTTGGTGGTCGACTTCGCCCTGGCTGCTCTGGCTGGTGAAGGGATGGGACGCGATGCAATCACCGATTTATTGGCCATCAGCTTTTCAGCAACCGATTATATCGGTCACCAATACGGTGTGCACGCATGGGAGGTGATGGATGCCTACGTGCGTTTGGATCAACAATTGGAGCGCCTTTTCACGATGCTTGATCAACAAGTCGGTGCGGGCAGTTGGCTAAGTTGGCTCTCCGCTGATCATGGAGCAGCAACGGTCCCCTCCCTCGCACAAGATGCTGGAATACCGGTAGACTACTGGAAGCCCGGCAACATGATTGACGACGTGAAAGCCGATCTTGCTGCAGCGTATGGAGAGGGCGAGTGGGTGTTGAATTATTCGAATGACCAGTTTTTCTTGAACCGCCCGCTGATTAAGGAAAGGGGGCTCGACCGATGGGAAATGCAACGACGCATTCAGCGCACGGTCACTGACTATTCTGGCGTGCTGATGGCGGTTACAGGAGAAGATTTAGTGCAGGGCAACTCAACGGGAGATGAGGTCATTGATCGCATTCGCATGGGCTGGTCTGCTCAAGCTTCAGGAGATGTGATGATTGTAACCAAGCCAGGCTGGATTCAATACAGCATGAGTGGCACGACACACGGGTCGCCGTTTGCCTATGACACGCATGTCCCGTGCATTTTCTACGGCTGGCACGTCCCCGCGGGAATTACATACGACAAAACCTACATCCGGGATATTGCACCAACTGTTGCAGCCCTCATCCACAGCCCATTGCCCAACGCGACAACAGGGCAGCCCATTCCTGCTTTATTTGAGGATTAAGGAAGAAAAAACAGCAACGCCCAGCGGATCATTTGGATTTACAACACGCTCCAGCCACGATGGATTCATCCAAGCCTACCATTCAAATTCGGATCGAACGGGATCTCATAGATGTTCCTCGTCTAACCTTGACGGCCATCTTTCCTTCCCATGAAGGGTTTGAGGCGCAGTTGCCAACTTGGCGCCCTGGACGCTACGAATTGGGACAATTTGCCCAGTACGTCTACGGCATGAAAGGTCAGAACAGCGAAGGACGCTGGGAAGCATTGTCGAAAACAAATCTGCATCGTTGGTATGTCCCCGAAGGCATTCAAACCGTTCGGTGGGAGTTTTATGCCGACGTATTCAACGCTGGATCAACGGGCGCCGGGGATGACATTGTTTACATCAACCCCGTCAACTGCATTCTTTATCATCCGGAAAACCAAGATTGGGGATACCAAATTGAGCTCGTGGATGTGCCGGAATCCTGGTCGTTGGCGACAGGATTGCCCCTGCGAAATGGGCGACTCGTTGCAGAAAACGTGCAACACCTGATGGACAGTCCGATTTTGGCTGCTGAGTCGCTCTGGCATGAGACATATGATTCCAATGGCATTCCATTCCACATCTGGGTGTATGGAAAAAACCTACCGGACACCGAGCGGTTCGTTCGCGAACACCAAGCATTTACAGACGCCCAAATAGCCCACTTCGGACGTTTTCCAGCACCACATTACCACTTCATTTACATCTTTCCCGAACGAGAAGTCCGGCACGGAGTGGAACATGAAGACACCACAGTGATTGCACAAGGACCGTCTTCCAAATGCCAAACCGAACAAGGCCATATGGAACTGATCGGGATCGCCTCCCATGAGCTGTACCACGCCTGGAACGTGAAACGTATCCGCCCTGCCGAATGGACGCCTTATGACTTTTCTCAACCGACTCCCAGTCGCATGGGGTACGTCGCGGAAGGAGTCACCACTTACATGGGCGATCTTTTTCTATTCGAAAGCGGTGTCGTCGACTTGTCCGGATGGTGCCGGTTGATGGAGCAACTCTTGGACCGGCACATCAACAACCCGGGACGGCTCAACTTGAGTGTTGCCGATTCGAGTTATGACACGTGGCTCGACGGATACAAACAGGGCGTGCCGGGCAGGAAAGGCTCCATTTATGTGGAAGGGGCTGTGTTGGCTTTTTTGAGCGATGTGCGAATCATGCAGCTCACGGGGAGAGCGTCATCGCTACAGACCGCTATGCGGCTTCTCTGGGAACAGGTTGGAGAGCCTCGAATTGGATTGACCGAATCAGATTATTGGTCCGTTCTCAATGAAGTCGCCGGGGCACCTGATGCGTTGGAAGACCTACGCCGTGACTTTGCTGACGGCACAGAAGATAGCTGGGAGGCGCTCGTGGCAGCCATGACCTGGCAAGGCCTGGAACTCACCAAGTCCCTTGAGAACGGCATCTGGAAAAGCCGAATCGAACCGAAATAAGTCGGCAAACAGTCTTCACTGACCCATGCCCTGAAAAGCATGAGACACCAAGTTGGCTCCCATTTGCAGAGCCCAATAGCGAATTTCTTCAGCATCCCGGTGCACCTGATAATCTTCCCAACCATCACCCAAGTCAGATTCGTAGTCATAAAATACGACCAATCGACCCTCGTGAAACAGCCCAAGCCCTTGGGGTGGCAAATTATCGTGTTCATGCACCTTCGGCAATCCACGCTTCAAGTCAAATGCCGTGTGAAATACCGGGTGCGTCCAAGGCAATTCAGTCCAATCGGCCTCCGGTAACACCTTGGCCATTTCTCTGCGGACATATGGATCCATGCCGTAATTGTCGGAAATGTGCAAGAATCCCCCAGCTTCCAAAAACGCCCGTAAGTTTTGTGCCTCGGATGCTGAAAAAACAACATTGCCATGGCCCGTCATGTGAATCCATGGATAATCAAAGAGATCGGGAGAGCCCACCTCCACGGTCGCAACATCGTTTTTCAAGCTCATTTGCAATTCATCATTGCAAAATCGCACCAAATTCGGCACGGCTGTTGGGTTTGCATACCAATCCCCTCCCCCCCGGTACTTTAAAACCGCCAACTGGTAAAAACCGCCTTGTGCCGGGACATGCGCGGCGTTGAGCGATAAAAAAACTCCCAACAGGGATACTTTTATAAAATTTTCGATAAAACGCAACATACGGCAAAGGTAGACCGTACCCTTATGCACCCTCATCCGTGACGGGTTTTAAGTTATATTTGCGCCCCTGAAAAACACTCTTGCATCATGCAAAATAAGAATGCAATTCTGCTCTTTACCATTTTGTTGTCGCTCGCGACACTTTATACGCTCAGTTTCAACTGGGCTGCAAACAATTTTGAAGAAGAAGCAGCCAACTATGGAGCTTACGTAGCAGACTCTCTACAAGGCACCGGAGAAATTACGGAATCTGAATGGTCTTCGACGCAAGACCAAGCAGCCCGAGAATTCCTCAGAGACAGCGCAAACGCTGAAATTTATCCTGTATTTGGCCACACCTATCGGGAGGTTATTGAACAGGAACTTAATCTTGGTCTCGACCTTCAAGGCGGCATGTCCGTGACGTTGGAGGTGAGTATTCCTGATTTGTTCATCGCTTTGAGCGACTACTCTTCGAACGAAACGTTCCGCCAAGCCATTTCTGCTGCCAAAGCGGCACAACGTACAACTCAGGGATTGACTTATGTTGATCTCTTCGAGGCCTCTTGGAAGGATTTGAATGGCGCTTCAGAAAACCCGATTGAATTGTGGCGCATCTTCCACAACATGGAAAGCAAGGACCTGTTCCCTGCCCAGTCCACGGAAGATGAAATCTTCGCTATCCTTCGGTCTGAGTCTACGACAGCCATTGACAACACCGAGAGCATCATCCGGAAACGTATTGACCAATTAGGCGTGGCTCAGCCCAACGTTCAAAAGGTCAGTGGAGGACGTATCCTGGTGGAATTGCCCGGTATAGATGACCGCCAGCGCGCTCGAAAGCAATTGAAGAGTACCGCGAATCTTGAATTTTGGGAAACGTATTTCAATGACGAAATCATCCAACGATTGGATGCTGCGAATACGGCAATTGCAACAGCAAACGATCCTTCTCTTTTTGGTGCATCGGCCCCTGCTGACAGCGCACTGACGGATGAGCAAAAGCTCGCAAAGATTCCATTGTTCCGCTATTTGCAGCCTGAATTGCAGCGTCGTTCCGCCGTCGTCGGATACGCGGCTGTTGCAGATACCAACCGCGTGAATGATCTTTTGCGTCGCCCTGAGGCACGCATGGCTCTTCGAAATGACCTGCGTCTTCTCTGGGAAGCAAAGCCTACGCAAACGTTTGCAGCGCTATATGCCGTTAAGGATGAGAGCCGCAAAGGCAAAGCAAAACTTTCTGGAAAGAGCATCGTAGACGCACGCGTCTCGTACGATGAAATCGGAGATGTCGTCGTATCGATGACGATGGATTCAGAAGGAGCGAGCATTTGGGGTCGAATGACCACGGAGTGCGCAGCGGACAACCAACGTGCAGTGGCCGTTGTTTTGGATGGCCTGGTGTTTAGTGCTCCGAGTGTGCAGTCGGCCATCACGAGTGGTCGCTCACAAATCAGCTTTGGTTCTGACCAGAGCCTCGAACAAAAAATGCTGGAAGCCAATGACCTAGCAGGTCTTTTGAAAGCAGGCTCACTTCCGGCACCGGCGCGAATTGTCGACGAAGTCAGCGTCGGACCACAATTGGGAGAAGAGAACATCAATTCAGGTCTGAGCTCCTTCGTCATTGCCTTGGCGGTGATTCTGCTCTACATGATCTTCTACTACAACGGAGCTGGCCTGGTTTCCAACCTTGCGCTGATTGCCAACCTATTTTTCTTGATCGGCGCTTTGGCTTCATTGGGAGCGGCTTTGACCCTTCCTGGAATCGCCGGTATCGTTTTGACAATCGGCATGGCGGTAGACGCAAACGTACTGATCTATGAGCGTATCCGAGAGGAAATGCGCGGAGGCAAAGGGCTTATGATGGCCGTTAAAGACGGATACTCCAAAGCATACAGTGCCATCATCGATGCAAACATCACCACGTTGTTGACGGCATTTGTCCTCTACAGCTTTGGTAGCGGTGCCATACGCGGATTTGCGACCACACTGATTATTGGTATTTTCACCTCACTCTTCTCTGCGATTGTGTTGACCCGACTGGTTTTCTTTAGCCGCCTGGACAAGAAGAAATCAATTGCGTTCTCCTCGAACATGACGAAGGATTGGTTTACCAAAATCAACGTGAACTTTGTCGGCAACCGAATGAAGTTCTACATCCTAAGTGGTGTAATTGTTATCGGAGGCCTCGCGAGTTTGATGACAAAGGGCTTGCAGTACGGTGTTGAGTTCTCTGGAGGTACGACGTTCGACATCTCCTTTGAGGACGAAATCGACGTTCAGCAAATCAGGGAATCATTGGCTGTTGCATTCACAGTCGAAGGCAAGGTGGGCAATCCCATCGTACAGACCAAAGACAGCGATGCGAAGCTCCGGGTCATGACGAACTACATGATCGACAACCAAGATCCCAACCAAGATGAATTGATCCAAAGTGCCCTTGCCGAAGGATTGGCTGTTGCTGGGGTTGGCTACACCATTGATCAATACAACAAGGTCGACAGTACGATTTCGGATGACTTTCGAAACGGTGCGAAAAATGCCACCATTTTCTCACTGTTGATCATATTCTTGTACATCTTCTTCCGATTCCGGAAGTGGCAGTTTGGAATGGGCGCACTCATCGCGATGGTGCATGATGTCATCATCGTATTGAGCTGTTTCTCCATTCTTTCTGGCATCTTGCCGTTCACCATGGAAATCGACCAAGCATTCATCGCCGCGATCCTGACCGTCATCGGATACTCGATCAACGATACGGTGGTCGTGTTTGATCGCATACGGGAATACATCGGCTTGTACGGAAGCAAGCGCGACGATCAGACCGTCATGAATGATGCATTGAATAGTACGCTCAGCCGGACTATCAACACATCGCTCTCAACCTTTGTCGTGCTGCTCACCATCTTTCTTTTAGGGGGCGACAATATCAAAGGATTCGTATTTGCCTTGATGGTAGGTGTTGTAGTCGGTACGTACAGCTCCATCTTCATTGCAACTCCAAGTGTCTTGGACTTGAGCAAGGAATTGAAGGCTTAAAACAACAACTACTCTCTTTTGAAAAGGCGGACTTCGGTCCGCCTTTTTTCGTTTGAGACAATGGGTGATCCAAGGTTCTGGCGCAAGGTGGATATTTAACACGGAGATAACATTCGTTTTGTAAGATGGCTGAATTCACAATTGAACTTTGCACTGAAAATTTTAT
>DBBR01000062.1:0-11804 GCA_002292325.1 Flavobacteriales bacterium UBA979
CAAGAATCGTCGGAATCTGTTGCGTCAGCATCGTAGTTGCACGCCGTGTCGTCTTGGCATCCTGCAACCTCAAATGGATCACATACACCGTCGCCGTCCGCATCTGCCAAGCAGTTGCCATCGCAATCGTAGCCGTCTGAAGCGTACTCGCAGCTGCCGTCGTCTTCCGTAGCCGCTGAATCGTAGTTGCATGCCGTAGCATCAACGCAACCCGGAACAGCATACTCACAGCTGCCGTCATCGTACTCCGCCGAATCGTCATAGTTCGTCGCCAAATCATCCGTGCAACCACACGCATTGGTCACGGCATCCGCTTCGAAATCTCCAACCCCAGAGAAGCTGTACGTACTGTAATTAGATGCTGCACCCACTCCGTTTTCGAAGACTTGAAGGTTCATTGTGCCCGAAACCTCTCCAGCCGTAGTGACTTGCATGAAGAGAACCCTTCCATTTTCATCAGGAAGACCGTTTGGAGTTCCATTCAACACGTACCAGGCTCCACCTGTAGCATCGTCCATGGCAACGTTTTGACCAGAAATCGCCTCGCCAAAGGCAAAAGCGCCAACCCAAGGTTGATCTGTGCTCTCAACCACACTGATCGCAACCTCTGACCCCACATTCTGACCCTCAATACCGATCGTAACCCAGCTGTCTGCAGCCAGATCAGGGAAGAATGCTAAGAACGCAGGGTTCACACCGCTGGCAACCGTAGAACCAAACTGACTGTTGTAAAAGCCCGTTGTTGTTTCGAAAGAAAAGGGAGCTTCTTCGTTACCATAAATAGAGCTCAGGAAATCATCCTCATTCGCCATGTTCTGATAAAACCGGTAAGTCGTTTGACCAGGAACGATATCCGTCGCATACGCTTCAACCGAAATCGTATATTCTCCGCCGCCGCCGCACGCTTCACCGCAGTATTCGCAACTTCCATCATCTTCAGTTGCGTCGACAGTGTAATTGCAAGCAGCAGAATCCATGCATCCAGGCACCAAGAACTCAGGCGCGCTGGGTGTAAATGGAATTATTCCTCTAAATTCTTGGTTCGCATCTCCTTCAACGAATACCTGAACCTGCATTTGACCTGTTAGCTCACCTGCGGTAGTAATTTGTCCAATCAAGACGCGTAAATCTTCTCCAGCAAATGCTGCATGAGAGAAATCGCACGTCGTCAAGTCCGTTGGATCACAAGGAAGAAGCGTGAATAGGGCCGTGCCTGTCTCGTCATCAATCAGGACATTGTCACCTGAACCAAATTCGTCTAATAAATTAATCTCACCGGCGGCCAAGTTAACTTCCACATTGTCATCCATAGAAGCTCCGCCAATCGTCAACCAGCTGTCATACGTCAATTCTGGAAAAAACGGCAATACCGTCGGGTTCACCCAAGCCCCGACCTCTTCTCCCAGCAAAGCATCGTTGTACCAGGCTGGTGATGATGTGGAGTTGATCATCATGGGATTCTCAGCCTCTCCTGAAATGCAAGAGAGGAAATCCGATTCGTTCTGCATCTCCATGTAGATACGGTACGTAGTCATGCCAGTGAAGTCGAAATCACCAACAGCCCCTTCATGCTCGATGAAGCTTTCAATTACAATTGCATAACCCTCGGGTACGGTAGGTGAAGGTGTATTGACTGGAACTTGACAAATTCCAATGACGGCCGCAGACAGCGACGCAGCAAGGCATAACAGCTTACGCATAAGAGTGACGATTTGGTATGATTCAACACAACAGGGCACACAACGCGCCGGAGCGCGCGAGTAAGGCGAAAGTAGAGGAAGCACGGGCAAAATGCAAACGAGCGGGTCAATTAATCATAAGTTTTAAGCCATTAGTCGAATGCATTGGAAGTTCAGGCGATAATTTAACCCCACCTCTTATCAGATTTAAGTAGGCCAATTGAATTTTGAATGCGACTTCTTTCTTTCCGTTTTCTTTCTTTCCGTAAAATTTAGATTATCTTTGCCCGCCTTCCGGTACTATAGCTCAGTTGGTAGAGCAACGGACTGAAAATCCGTGTGTCCCAGGTTCGAATCCCGGTAGTACCACAAAAAAGTCAGCACTCGCTGGCTTTTTTTGTTTCCAACCCCTTCCATTAGATTTGCATCCTGCCACTTATCCGCACAGCGCATGACCCGATATTGTTTTAATTCATCTCACTCGGGCACTGGGGACTTACACGAAGCGCTGACATGGGTGCCTCCCAAAGAGGCCCCACTCTTCATCATCGATGCGTTCTTCAAAGACCGGAGCAACTTCATCGCAAACGAGATTCATCCGTCCAGCAATCGGATTTTTTGGTTGCAGGCAAATGAAAATCAAAAGTCCATTGAACAATTAAGCAGCATTTGGGAATGGCTGATTCAGCTCGAGGCAAATCGCTCAACTCACTTGATCATCGTTGGCGGAGGCATCACACTGGACACGGGAGCATTTGCGGCCACCGTATTTCAGAGAGGATTGGCATTTACACTGGTTCCCACGACGTTATTGGCCCAAGTTGATGCTTCCATTGGCGGTAAAAATGGCGTGAATCTGTTCGGATTAAAAAATTACATCGGCACCATCAATGAGCCGATGGAGGTGATAGCAGATGCGCAGGTACTCGCGACACTTCCAGCACACCATGTGCTGTCGGGCTGGATGGAAGTAGTCAAACATAGCCTCATTGCAGATGCGAATCTTTGGAGCCAACTGAGCCACTACCAAAACATCCCCCGTCCGGAAAATCAGCCTGATTTGATTCAAGCTTCAAGTCAAATTAAAAGGACCATTGTCAAGGACGACCTTTATGAAGGTGGGAGACGAAAGTCCCTGAACTTTGGACACACTGTCGCGCATGCTTTGGAAAGCATCGGCTCCCGTCAAGCCGTGAACATTCCGCATGGCTTGGCTGTCGGTTTGGGCATGGTGTTTTCGCTCAACTGGAGCGCTCAATTAGCTGCTGAAAATTCACGGATTGAGCTCCTGCATGCGGCACAAGTCATTCGAGGGTGGATCGAACAATTTCCTGAATTAAACTGCATAAGATGGGCTGCTTCATTGGATCCTGAAGAGGTCTGGAAGCATATGAAACGCGATAAGAAAAACAGAACAAACGAGGTGCTTGAAGTGGCATTGATGGCCATTGGAGAAGCACATTGGGATACGCCTATCATACAACCTTCTTTTGAAGATGTGTGGCGGCGATTGTTCGATGAAAATTCATCCGCGCAGAATTGAACCGTTACCCGTAATTTTGAACCATGGAATTGACGGCCACTGAACTGGCAAAGCTCATCGAAGGCAACATTGAGGGGGATGGAAGCGTCTCATTGAATCAACTGGCCAAAATAGAAGAAGGCGCTCCCGGGAGTCTCACTTTTCTAGCCAATCCTGAATATGAAGCGTTTATCTATACAACCAAAGCAAGCGCGGCGCTTGTCGAGATGAGTTTCGAAGCGAGGAAACCTTTACCTCCAGCGTTAACCCTCATTCGTGTATCCGATCCCTATCAGGCATTTGCCAAAATCTTGGAGTTCGCTGTGGATGGTGACCAATATGAAGCAGGCGTGCACCCCACGGCCTATGTCAGCCCGAAGGCATCCATCGGATCAGGCTGTTACATTGGTCCATTTGCCTCCATCGAAGATGGTGCAATTTTGGGAGATGGGTGTCAAATTCACAGCCATGTCAGCATTGGGCGAAAAGTGATGTTGGGAGCAAATTGTACGCTTCACCGACGTGTTGCCATCATGGACGGATGCATCATCGGAAACGAATGCACATTTCAATCAGGCTCGATCATCGGATCGGATGGATTTGGTTTTGCACCCAATCAAGACAACGTCTACCAAAAAGTACCACAGACGGGCAATGTTGTCATCGGGGATCGGTGTGAGGTCGGTGCAGGAACTACCATTGACCGTGCGACATTGGGCTCCACCCATATTGATACAGGTGTTAAACTTGATAATCAAATCCAAGTAGCACACAACGTGCGAATAGGCATGAATACAGTGATTGCTGCGCAAACTGGGATCGCAGGGAGCACAACCATCGGTTCACACTGCATGATTGGAGGTCAAGTCGGATTCGCTGGACATATTCAGGTGGCCGACGGAGTTAAAATCGCGGCCAAATCGGGGGTGACGAAAAGCATTCAGGAAAAAAACACGGTCTGGCAAGGAAACCCCGCCTTGCCCATTCGCGATTACCAAAAACAACAAATCACCCTTCGAAAGTTGATTCGCTCCCTAGCTTTGCAACGAATTGAGGCTTTAGAACAGAAATTGAGTTGAATACCATGAGCGCACCCATCCGACAACGCACCCTGCTGAAGGCTGTGGAATTTTCAGGCATCGGATTGCATACAGGAAAACAAACGGTGATGACGGTTTTGCCTGCTCCCGACAATCACGGGTACAAGTTCCAACGGATTGACCTCGAAGACCAACCAATCATCGATGCGGACGCAGATCGCGTGGTCACGACCCAGCGCGGGACGACCCTGGAACAAAATGGTGCGCAGGTGAATACGACAGAGCACATTCTCGCAGCATTGTATGGCTGTGAAGTGGACAATGCACTGATTCAACTAACAGGACCCGAGATTCCCATCATGGATGGAAGCGCCTTGCATTTTGTAGAATCCTTCGAATCCATTGGATATGAAGACCAAAATGCGGAGCGCCGGTTTTACAAACTGAAGTCCAATATAGCATTCGAAGACAAAGAAAAAGACGTTGAAATGTTGGCGGTTCCCGAACCATCCGACGAATTTAGATTGACCGTTATGGTCGATTATAAAAGTCCTGTTCTGGGAACACAACATGCGAGCATGTACAAGATGAAGGAATTTAAAACCGACATCGCTAAATGCAGAACCTTCGTCTTTCTAAAAGAAGTCAAAGCTTTGGCGGAAGCCAACCTCATCAAAGGCGGAGACCTGAACAATGCCGTCGTGTTAATTGAACGTCCTTACAAGGAACATGAGCTTCAAGAGATTGCAGACCTGGTAGGCAAGCAAAATCTGCACGCACGAGCCGACATTCCTGGCGTACTCAACACCTCGCCTTTGCGCTACCAGAATGAACCTGCAAGGCACAAACTATTGGACATCATGGGCGACCTTGCGCTAACCGGTCGCTTCATCCAAGCTCATATTCTAGCAGCCCGACCAGGTCACGCAGGAAATGTTTCATTTGCTAAAATTCTGAAGAAAAAGATGAAAGAAGAAATCGGAAAACCCAATCTGGACGTGAATCGTCCTTCCCTTTTTGACATCAATCAGATTACAGCCATGCTGCCGCATCGCTATCCTTTTTTGCTGGTTGATAAGATCTTGGAAGTGGATGAAAGCAGCATTATCGGGTGTAAAAACGTCACCATCAACGAACCTTTTTTTCAAGGACATTTCCCAGGAAATCCGGTAATGCCAGGTGTCTTACAAGTTGAGGCCATGGCCCAAGTAGGTGGGATTTTCGCATTGCAAACCGTAGAAGACCCCGAACATTACACGACTTACTTTATGAAAATTGACAACGTCAAGTTCAAACATAAGGTCTTGCCGGGGGATACTTTGGTGTTTCATTTGGAGCTGATTTCGCCCATTCGACGTGGATTGGTCAACATGCGTGGACGTGGCTACGTGATGGGAAAACTCGTTTCGGAGGCAGAGATGCTTGCGCAAATTGTAAAGGATCACTAATGTCCGCTAAAATTTCACCTTTGGCATCGGTCTCGGAGGATGCGACCATCGCATCTGGCGCAGTCATTGAGCCCTTCGCTTTTGTAGATGCCGATGTTCAAATTGGAGCGGGAACCTGGGTCGGGCCCCATGCGGTAATTCATTCTGGCACGCGGATCGGAGAGGATTGTAGGATTTTTTCGGGCGCTGTTCTCGGGGCTGTTCCGCAGGATTTAAAATTCCAAGGAGAAGCATCGACCGTTGAAATTGGAGATCGAACCGTCGTGCGTGAATGCGTCACCATTAACCGAGGAACATCGGACCGCATGGCCACAAAAGTCGGATCCGATTGTTTGCTCATGGCCTACTGTCATTTGGCACATGATGTACTCGTTGGAAACCACGTTATCATTGCGAATTCAGGGAACATTGCTGGACACGTCACCATCGAAGATTGGGCCATCATTGAGGGAATGGTAGGCGTGCAGCAATTCGTCACCATTGGTCAACACGCATTTGTGGCTGGCGGAAGTTTGGTTCGAAAGAACATCCCTCCTTTCATCAAAGCGGCGAGAGAGCCCCTCTCTTTTATTGGAGTCAACAGCATTGGTCTGCGCAGGAGAGGATTTACAAACGATCAAATCATGAACATCGAGGACATTTACCGGACGCTTTATGTTCAAAATGCCAACCTTTCACAGGCCTTGCGCATAGCCGAAACGGAGATCCCACAGTCAAACGAAAAGAAGACCATACTCTCCTTCATTCAAGCTTCTGACAAAGGCATCATCCGAGGGCCATTCTGATGACCAATCTGCACCAATCCGATAAACCGGCTATTGGTCTGGATTTGAATAAGCTGACCCACGCTTTCGACTTTGATCCTGTTTTCACTGCACAAAGCTGTACCATCGCTCCAGGAGCGGAATGCCTCATTCGTGGTCACAACGGAAGCGGAAAAAGTACGCTGGGCAAAATCCTTGCTGGAGAACTTACACCCAGCCATGGCTCTGTGGTCTGGAGCCAAGCCCATCATGCCATTCCATTCGAGGACTTGGCTATGCTGGCATACAGGGTGAGTCCAGCTACGGCCTTGCATCCTGATTTAAATATTGACGAACTCGTGGCGTTCCAAACGCAATTTCGGAGCTGGAGAAATGGGCTGGATCCAATGGATTGGCTTCAAAAGGGTGGCCTGCAGAGCCATCGAAAGCGCATGTATTCCGAACTCAGTTCTGGCATGCAACAGCGCGTCAAGCTCTCACTGGCACTGACTTCTGATGCTGGATTGGTGGTATTGGATGAGCCTTGCGCCAACTTAGACGAAGCGGGCACCCAGTGGTACAGACATCTGCTTCAAGAAATCAAAGGCAAAGCCACGTTGGTCATCTGCAGCAATGACCGTGAAGCCGATTTTATCGCTCCCGAGTCATCCGTCTCACTGTGATACCTCCCCTCCTAGACACTGATCAACAGTGCTTTAAGTTTTTTTTACCGATTCGAATGTAACTTTTTTTCAATCCATGGCGTAAGAGGAAGTCGAAACTATGAATTCGAAATTTTAATACCTCTATACCATGAAACTTCAAAAGTTTTACATCCTCGCAGCTGCGGCCCTTTTGATTGGCGCAGTTACTACCCAAGCCCAAACTGTTGCTTTTGACGCAACGGCAGGTCCATTTGATAATTTGGCACACGATTGCGTTGTCAAGTCTGAAACCGGGTCACAAGTACTTTTATTGAATCACCAAGATGTTGTTGTCCAGTCGTTCACGACGTGCACAACAGGTAAGCCTCAGGTTGCTTATGTGATCATCAAGCAGAGTGATAGCGAAGGTTTGCTTCAAGCTTACATCACGGACAGCCGAGGTGACATCATTGAAGGCGCGAAAACAGAAGTCCGTGAATCATTCAATGGCATGTTGAAGCTTAAGTTTGACGGAGAAGCGACGTTGAAGCGCGACCAGAAGTACTTCTTGAAATTACGTGCTCTCGGCACCAACTTGGTCATCGAAGGCCGCTATGGCGATGCAGACAATTCATTGCACTTGAATGGATGGAAGCTTGACGGCAACATTTCAGCAGCTGTCGGCATGCGAGAAGCCATCGAACGACCATCCGCGATCGTTGATGGACGAAACCCCTACACCGATGATGAACTCATCGAAGACCGAGCTTCTGAATTCCACACGTATTTCTCCGTGTATCCGAATCCATTTAGCGAAGACTTCTCCGTGAAGTTCAACCGTGACTTGAAGGGTGAAACTGTATTGATGTTGACAGATCTATCTGGAAACGTTCTTCACCGTGAGGTTCGAAACAACCCACTTGACGGCACGCAAGTCTACATGAATCCAATATACAATTTGCACCCCGGTGCCTATGCCTTGCGCATCGTCAACGATCACCGAGTATATACACAGACGTTGATGAAGCAGTAAAAACAATTATGCTTCGTGTTCATAAAAGGGTCGCCTTCGGGCGGCCTTTTTTTTGCTTCGAGCTTTACGCCCGTCGACTCGCGTGCAGCAGGTCAAGCACCGTCTTAACTGGTGCAAACGTGGCTACGGGGACTTCCACAAAGCGGGTTAACCACTTGGCCATTGCCCCATTCCAAAGCCCCGGACGCTCCAAGATCCGTATGGGTCTGCCTTGCCAATCTTTGTCCGCTGTAAAGAACATATTCCTTTCGGCATACGCATTTACATCATAAACAGTACCGTCGTAACGACGCACACTGCATATGAGATCAACGGGGTTAAAATGCGTCCCTTGGCCCATGGCTCCAACTGGTAATTCCGCACTTTCGACAATGGCCGGAGATACCGCGCCATTGCTGTAACGAACCCAAAATGGACCGCCTCCAGGAGCGCCTTCATTCAGCACCATTCCTCCGACTCGAATGGGACGATCAATCGCCTCTCGCAATTTCGCACCGCTCCAGGTGGTATCTGCAGAACGATCGAAGGCCAACAACCATTCCAGTGCTGCGGCTTTCCATCCTTTGTTTTGCAAATCCATCTCACGAAGCAAAACATCCCGTTGCTCCGTCAATTGAACACAAACACCCAACAAATGAGATTCCTCGGAATTGCGCAAAGCCATGGACGGTTCCGGCACCACATTGTCAATGTTTCGGATGAGGATGAACGAAGCATTCTGTGCTACTTCCCTGAGGTTTGCCAAAAGCGCGCCATGACCACCCGGCCGAAAAAGCAAGGCACCATCGACGTGACGCGCTAAACCGTTCGATTCAATATCCCAAGCAAGCGTATCAGTTTGCGGCATCTGAATCGAAGTACTTGCATTCAAATCCGAGGGGAACAAACCCTCAACTCTGGCCTGATATGCCTCTGGAACCGTGAAGTGAATTGGAGATGAACCTGCCAACAAGCGCCATTCGGCCGCATGTTCTTGAAACGAATTCCGCACAGATCCATCCACATACCGATGAAATGGAATCATGCCCTTCGGTTGATGGGCAAAGCCCTTAATCTCATCCAGCATCCACTTTACAGCCGCTTCTGAACGCTCAGATTGCGGCAAATTCAGCAATTCCGAGCGCTGAACATCTGACCAAAAAGGGAAGTTTTCAGCTTCACTGTTCAAGCGCGTGCGCAGAGCTTCGTCCAAGGGCTTGCGCACCAAAGCGAACATCCTGGAAGCCGCTCCCGAAGCGGGCACAAATCGAATACATGCATCAGTGCCAGTCAGCGCGCGGGACGCCGCCTCGGCTGCGATGGCCTGATCACCTTCCGATAAAACAACGATGCCATCACCTGCTGTGCACGGTCCGATGGACTGCACGGGCTGGGCTCCTTGCCGTAATTGTTTACATTGTAATTCGGCCGCTTCTACAGACCAATTTCGAAAAGAAAAATCAGCTAAATCTCGCTCGCTCCAGATCGTGCTCATGCAGTAAAAATACACTGCAAAGCAAGGAATTACTCAAGACTCACATTACTTGAGCGCAGATTGCACCCCTTGAGTGATGACTTTCCAATGCACTGAATCGCACAATGCCTGCTCTCCCGGAGTCTTCGAATTCAAGTGTTTCATTGCCTGAACTTCCTCCTCAAGGCCCATGACCCGAAGATGAGACAACAATCGAAAAGAAGAGCCGTGGATGGCATCTGCATCTCCGCGTTCCCATGCACTGTGAAAAATCTGCATCAAAACAGGAGCATTCTCTGCAAAGCGCATCGCAAGGCCTTGTGCCAAATGGGCATTGCCCTGAAGCGCGTGGACAAGCTGCTGATTGATTGGATGGGTCATGATGCATCCTACGAGTTCATCTAAAAAAGGTTCCGCTCCAAACGCTATTTTTGTCACCATGAACAAGCCATGCGTTGTCGTGACTGGTGGAGCCGGTTACATCGGATCCCACACCGTCGTTGAATTGAGCCTTGCCGGATTTCACCCCATTATTTTGGATGACTTCAGCAACTCCAATCGATCCGTCTTGGATGGCATCGAACGTATCTTGGGAACTCGTCCGGAAACGATGGAGGTCGATTGCCGATCACACAAGGCGCTATCCGCCGCTTTTCAATCCATCACTGCCCGTCACGCCATTTCCGGCGTCATTCATTTTGCGGCATACAAAGCAGTTGGAGAAAGCACGAAGCACCCCCTCAAGTATTACACCAACAACGTTGGAAGCACGTCTGAATTACTCCAAACCATGGGAGAGTTTGAGGTTGCAAATTTGGTGTTTTCCAGCAGCTGCACGGTCTATGGTCAACCCGACTCCATTCCGGTCGATGAAAAGGCTCCCATCGCCATGGCCGAGTCACCGTATGGATATACCAAACAAGTATGCGAACGCATCATCCGGGATGTCCATGCCAGCAATCAGCCACTGAATACTGCACTTTTACGATATTTCAACCCCATTGGGGCGCATCCTTCGTCTCACATTGGCGAGCTGCCTCTGGGACATCCAAACAACCTGATCCCCTTCCTGACGCAAGCCACTGCTGGACTCCGAGATCCCTTAACGGTTTTTGGAGACGATTACCCTACAGAGGATGGCACATGCATCCGGGATTACATCCATGTCGTTGATTTGGCTAAAGCACACGTTGCCGCTTTGAATTGGCTCGCATCCAGAAGCGAAGCGTGCGAGGCATTCAACCTTGGCACAGGTCAAGGAAACAGTGTCCTTGAAGTCATCCATTCGTTCGAGCGAGTCAATGGAGTGGAGGTGCCCCATCGCATAGGACCGAGAAGGGATGGCGACATTACGGCCATATTTGCAGATCCCGCAAAAGCAGGCACAGCATTTGATTGGTCATGCGAGAAAAGTTTGGATGATGCACTGCGAGACGCTTGGAATTGGCAACGCGCGCTTCAGTCGTAAAGATGCGGACAGCTCAGCCACCCCAGCCGCCGCAAACGGACGCGAAGCAAACCACAAATCCCAGCAAATAGCCCGTGTAAACTTCAATGTGACGGTGCACGCCCATCTCGATTCGAGCAAACCCTAGCAAACCGGCCAAGAATATGAATACGGCATTCACCTCCCACATCGGTGCGATATTCAAAGCTTGAACCCCCATAATCGTGCCGAGGGTTCCACCTTGACCGAGCATGTGCATGCTAATTTTAAATCGGCTGGTAATGGCCAAAGCCAATCCGATGGATGCCATTAATCCCATCCACATATCGAGGTAAATCAAAGGGATAAAAATGGCGGGGCTCGTCACCAGTAAGATGTAGGTCATGATGAAATACGCCAAAACAATGAAAAAGGGCAGTGAGCGTTCTTTCCGATTGCGGATATCCAAATCACTCAACATCCCTCTGCGATGCAACACAAATATAGAAATGGCCGGCGCGAGGGTATTGACCAAGACGACCACCCCCATGTAGACAAACACGTGCGGCAAGGATTGCAAATACGGGTCCATCCCAAAGACCAGCACCAAGGTCACCAAAGGCATCAACAAAGGATGCAAAATTGCGGAGATCCATTTGGCCCACATCAGCTGAGTTCTTTTCGCATACGCGCAACAGGTATTCCGAGCTGTTCCCGGTATTTGGCCACGGTGCGTCGGGCGATGTTGTAGCCCTTGGCATTCAATAATTGGCCCAGCTTTTCATCCGACAAAGGTTTTCGCTTATTCTCCGCTTC
>DBBR01000062.1:12004-12220 GCA_002292325.1 Flavobacteriales bacterium UBA979
TGATCGATGATGGCTTGCATGGTGAGCATCAATGTATGTTGGCGCTGTCGAATGGCGTCAACGAACCACTTAGCTGAATCAATTTTTTGCTTCACGAAAGTGAGTGCGTCCTTCTGTTGAACGTTCGTCTTCGCCCCGCTCGCATACGTATCCATCATCTCCTTGTACATCGGGCTGATTCGAAGTTCCGGTGCATTGCGTTGGTTGAGTTGCAAC
>DBBR01000096.1 GCA_002292325.1 Flavobacteriales bacterium UBA979
CGGACCAAGCTGAATGGTTGCATTGGATCTCCAGGCATGTGCAACTCACTTCATGCGCTCCTTGGCAGCCTGGAATGCGGGAGATTTTTATCCAAGCTGTTGATCACCAACTAAAGGACAAGTCATGAGTCGATTGAGGTTGATTATTTTCCGTGAATGGTACACCCGAGTGAGGCGCCGAGCCTTCATTCTTGGGACGCTACTGGTCCCCCTTCTCATGGCAGGATTGGTGGGGTTAGGGGTGTGGATGGAGCAAGTGGAAATCGAGCAAAACAAGGTGTTGGTGGTGGATTTGTCGGGAATGATTAGCTATTGGGACGATGTACGCGAGGCTTGGGTTCCCGCTTGTCCTGATTGCTTTCCAGAGCGGAGTCATTTGGAGTACCGATTTACGGATGTCGCCCTCTCAGATGCGGAGTTTCTGGAGTCAGATTATACCCTAATGGTGCTTTTTGATGATGGAATTCTTCAGCATCAGACGGCAAAATACCTGTATGATAAGTCGCCGGCTGTGAGCACAGAAAAGGTTGTTGAAGGTGACCTTTCTTCTGCCATTGAACGCTTCAAGGTCAAAGAGGAGTTGACGCTTAATTACGAGGCATATAAGCGACTGAAGACCACCATTCGAATGGTGGGAGAGGACGTGGTAACCAAGGATGGGAACGCCACGGGACGCTCGTTAATTGGCTTCATTTTTAGTTTCTTCATGTTCGTGCAGATCGTGAATTATGGGATGCATGTGATGCGGGGAGTCATCGAGGAAAAGGCCAATCGAATTGTGGAAGTGGTCATCAGTGTGGTGAAGCCGATTGAACTGATGGCAGGCAAGATCATTGGCATTGGGCTGGTAGGTGTGACCCAAGTGGTAGCGCTGACCTTGTTGGGTTTTGTGGTGTTCAAGCTCGGAGGTATATCTCTTGAGGCCTCAGGAATGCTAACAGCCTCGTCCAATGAAGGTCTGGACTTGGATTTAGAGACGTGGATGGCATCGAACTCGACACTGGGTTTTCTATTGGATGTCAATTGGCCGTTGATGATCGGAGCGTCGTTGCTTTACTTCGTTGCGGGATTCTTCATGTACGCTTCCATCTTTGCGGCTATCGGCTCTGCGATTGATCAGGAATCGGATGCTCAGTACCTCATGATTCCGGCGATGCTGCCTTTGGTTGCCTCGTACATCGTCGCGGCAATGGCGATAGAAAACCCAGAAGGCCAAGTCGCTATTATTGGTTCTTACATTCCACTTACCGCCCCCATTCTGATGCTGATTCGCTTGCCGTTGGGTGTGGAGTGGTGGGAATTAATAGGGTCCTTCCTGGGTGTAGTGCTCACGGCGTATGTATTCGTGCGCCTGTCCGCTCGGATCTTTCGAACAGGAATTTTAATGCACGGAAAGAAAATCACCTTCAAGGAGTTGGGACGTTGGATGCGGCATGATTGATGCTATGAAGGACAGTCCAAAAAGTGCAGAAGCACCCGCAATTCGAACAGCTGTAGTGGATTGTGGAACCAACATGTTTTCCATGTTGATTGCCGATGTGAGCCCACTGGGTTGGGAGTCAAAATTCATCTTAAGGCGTCCTGTGTTTTTGGGCCAAGGCGGGTTCCAAAGTCGAATCATCGTACCAGATCGATTTGCTCGTGGATTGGATGCATTGCGGGTACTGCATCAAGCAGCGGTAAATTATGGGGTTCAAGAGGTGCGTGTAGTGGGAACCAGTGCCTTGCGGGATGCAATGAACGGCGATGTATTTGCTCGCAGCGTGCGCAAATTGCTCAATTGGAACCTCGAAATTATCGACGGAGAGCAGGAAGCAAGGTGGATTAACGAGGGCGTTGCATTAACGTTGTCAGCATCAGAATCGCCCGCATTGGTGATGGATATTGGCGGGGGAAGTGTGGAGTTCATTCTAACGAAGCGCAAGGCCGATGGTCATTGGATTGTGGAGGACTTGGTGAGCTTGAATGTCGGCGTCGCTCGCCTGGCAGAATTTGGCAAACCAGAAGACCCCTTGACTTCAGCTGGTGAAGAGCGTTACCGCGAATTCCTCGAAGATGCAATGGCTCCTGTGCGAAAGATGATTGCTTCCCACCCGCCCGTTGCGCTGGTGGGAAGCAGTGGCTCCTTTGATACATTTTCAGAAATGATCAATGGACCCGTCCCCCGCAACTTGGCCAAAGATCCCACCCAAATTCAAACCATTGAATCAACCGCTTGGAAGGTTCTGCACGAACGATTAATTGAAACGCCTGTTCAAGGACGATTGAAACTCCAGGGCATGGCGCCTGATCGTGCTCGGATGATCCCCTTATCGAGCATGCTCGTGAATCACATTTGGCGTCTGTTGCCTGCTGATGCACGCCTTATTCGCTCCCCCTTTGCCATGCGAGAAGGTGTGATGAATGAAATTTGGCAACATCTTTGCAACCCGATGTCCCAAGAATAAGCCCGCAGAAAATGAAAGTCACGAAGCCATCTCCCAAAATCCTCATTGTCGACGATGAAGCTCCTATCCGGACCAGTTTACGTGAAATTTTGGAGTACGAGAATTTCCTTGTCTCCGAGGCAGAGGATGGAGCAGAAGGAGTGAAACTCGCGAGTAAGTTTGCCTTTGATGTGATTTTCTGCGACATCAAGATGCCCAAAATGGATGGGCTTGAAGTGCTGGAGACTTTGGTAGACAAGGGAGTGCAGTCTCGGATCATCATGATCAGCGGACATGGAACAGTTGAGACAGCCGTACAAGCGATCAAACAAGGGGCTTTTGACTTCATTCAGAAACCGCTTGATCTGAATCGAATCCTACTCACGGTGCGTCATGCATTGGATCAAGGTTTCCTCGAAAAAGAAACAGAACGACTCTCCCGTCAGGTACATTCTGAGCGATCTACAGCCATTGTTGGTGAATCGGATGAGATCAGGGACATCGTGCAGATGATTTGTACCGTGGCTCCGTCGGATGCGCGGGTGCTGATCACAGGTGCGAATGGAACAGGGAAAGAATTGGTCGCTCGACAGTTGCACGAGCTCAGTGCACGGCACGATCAGCCTTTTATCGAAGTGAACTGTGCGGCCATCCCCTCCGAGTTGATTGAAAGTGAGTTGTTTGGTCACGAAAAGGGTGCGTTCACGAGTGCGGTCAAACAGCGGAAAGGAAAATTCGAACAGGCAGAAGGAGGTACATTGTTTCTCGATGAGGTGGGTGACATGAGCGCATCTGCTCAAGCAAAGGTGCTCCGGGCTTTGCAAGAAAGTCGGATTTCTCGCGTCGGAGGAGAAAAAGAAATTGAAGTCAATGTGCGGATTGTAGCGGCGACGAACAAAAACTTGCGGGATGAAATTGTCGGTGGAAATTTCCGTGAAGACTTGTTTCACCGGTTGGCTGTCATCCCCGTGCACGTTCCTTCTTTGAATGACCGCCGAGGCGATATTCCATTATTGGTGGAGCATTTTTTAAAAATCATTTGCGACCAACATGGCAAAGTTCAAATGGATGTGACTTCACAGGCAATGGAATCCTTGAAATCAGCTAATTGGACAGGGAACATTCGCGAACTGCGCAATGTTGTCGAACGGTTGGTGATCCTCACACCGAAAGGAGAAGCCATCGATGATGCGGTGGTCAGTCGATTTGGAGGATTAACCGTTGAGAAGGATTAGAGGCCATAAACCGTTCAATATGTTGGTGTTGTGAGGCAACCTATGTCCTAAGGACACGTCTTTCTTGTGAACACAACGTGACCACCATGGCAGATTACTCGGTTTTGGGACTCGAAATGAGCGGTGCAATGGCATCAGCAGTTACATTCCTTAGCATCATTGCTTTGGGAGCAAATGCTAAGCTTTTTATCAAATGTGATCAGCCGGTTTGGGCGGCTCTAATTCCAGGTTACAATGTGGTTGTAGCGATGAGGATTCTGGGAAGACCGGACCATCATGCTTTGCTCTTCCTGATCCCTGGATTCAATCTCTATTTTTTCTTGCGCACGGTCATTGAGTTGGCCCAAGCATTCGGGAAGCGGACTTACACTGATTATGTTTTAGCCACTGTTTTCAATGTTTTCTACGTGTTAAATCTGAGCTTGGCTTATCAAGAGGAGTACCAAGGTCCGGTGTACGGACAGGACAAAAAGCACGTCTCCAACTTTCAAGCCGCATAAATTTTAAATCAAGGACTGACGTTTGGCCTGAAGGTCGAACTGTTCCATGATTCCAATACAAAAGCGCCGCAAAGGCGCTTTTGTATTGGTGGTACTTTTCTTATGATGCACAACCTAGACCATCAAAATGGGGCTAGACGATTAACTTCTTAGCTGCCTCAAGCGCTTTTTCGATTCCAGTAGCATCCTTTCCACCAGCCGTTGCGAAAAATGGTTGACCTCCGCCTCCCCCTTTGATGTGTTGAGCCAATTCCCTAACGAGCGCTCCAGCGTTCATTTTACCGGATGACACCAAATCGTCGCTAACGGCGACGGTAAGGGTTGGTTTTCCTCCAGCTCGTGTGGCAAAGACCCCGAAGAATGGGGCGTGTTCCTTCTTCAATTGGAAGGCGATGTCTTTGATGGCGGCGGTATCCAAAGGCAGTTCACCGATGAATGTGCTGATGCCATTTATGACAGCCAAGTTTTGCGCCAAGTCGGATTTAGCTGCAGCAGCTTCTTTGTGCTTCACGGCCTCCATTTCTTTCTGAAGAGCGGCATGCTTTATCAAGACATCCTCGAGGGCTTTGCTTATGTCAGCCGGGGACTTGAGCAAGGATTTGATCTGATCCAGCGTTTTACGATCGGCGTCGCTCGCTCCGATGGCATGGCCACCTGTGATCGCTTCAATTCTCCGAATTCCAGATGCTACAGCGGTTTCTTGAGTGATACGAAAGAGCCCCAATGATCCCGTCGCCGGAGCATGCGTGCCTCCGCAGAGCTCTTTGGACGAGTCAAATTCGATCATTCGCACCTCGTCACCGTACTTTTCACCAAACAGCATCATGGCTCCGCTTGCTTTGGCCTCGTCCATGCTTATGCCTCGGTGTTCGACCAAAGGATGGTTGGCCAGAATCTTCTGGTTCACTTGCGCCTCCACCAGCTGTAACTCCTCCGCAGATAACTTTGAGAAATGAGAGAAATCAAACCGCAAAGCATCTGCTTTGACCAATGAGCCTTTTTGTTCTACATGGGTTCCCAGTATGGTCCGAAGTGCCTCGTGCAGCAGGTGAGTAGCCGTGTGGTTTCGTTGTGTGTTTGCTCTGCGATCTGAGGTGACTTTGGCCTGGAATGAGGCCTGCACGTCGCTCGGCAATTCGCTGCTGAAATGAACGACAAGGTTGTTTTCTTTTTTGGTGTCAAAAATGGCCAGAGGTTTGGCATTCTTGTCGCCTGTTGAACCCAATGGTGTCAACGTTCCAGCGTCTCCTACTTGACCGCCTCCTTCAGGATAAAAAGGGGTGCTATCCAGGACAAACTGGTAGAATTTTTTGTTTTTGGATTCGACTTCTCGGTAGCGAAGTATGCGGCAGGGAGACTCCAGTGAGTCGTAGCCAACAAACGTGCTCTCTTGTTCCGCATGCACCTGGACCCAGTCATCAGCGCTTAGTTTTCCAGCGGCTCTGCTCCGTGCCTTGGTCTGCTCCATGGCCGCTTCAAAGCCAGCTTCGTCGATGGAGACACCGCGCTCTCCGGCCATTAGAGCGGTTAAGTCAAGGGGAAAGCCAAATGTGTCGTAAAGTTCAAACACAACATCTCCAGGCAGTTGTTTTGTGTCCTTGTACTCCGTCAATCGCGATTCGAGGCGTTCGATTCCTTTGGACAAGGTGCGGAGAAATGATTCCTCTTCTTCTTGGATCACACGCTGGATTAAGGCCCGCTGCGCGATTAATTCTGGAAAAGCCGATCCCATTTGATTGGCAAGCGTCGAAACCAATTCGTTCATAAAAGGTTCTTGCAGGTCGAGAAAGGAATAGCCGTAGCGGATTGCTCGCCGAAGAATCCTTCGAATGACATACCCCGAACCTGTATTCGATGGCAATTGTCCATCAGCGATGCTGAAAGCAACGGCCCGAATGTGATCTGAAATGACGCGGAATGCGATGTCAGCCTTCGAATCACTTCGGCCATACGTTTTTCCGCTGAGTTCAGCCACCTGGTCCAACAACGGGCGGAAGACGTCTGTGTCGTAATTGGACTTTTTGCCTTGGAGCGCCATAGCCAGTCGTTCGAAGCCCATTCCGGTATCAATGTGCTTGTGGGGCAGGGGAACAAGGGAACCGTCGGCCATTCGGTTGAATTGCATGAAGACCAGGTTCCAGATTTCGACGACTTGAGGGTGGTCCGCATTGACCAGGTCTTTGCCTGGAACCTTCGCTTTTTCTTCTGCATCGCGCAAGTCAACGTGAATTTCAGAACAAGGTCCGCAGGGTCCGGTTTCGCCCATTTCCCAGAAGTTGTCCTTTTTTGAAGCCAACAAAATCCGGTCTTTTGGCACCCATTGAGACCAAATTTGTGCCGCTTCCGAATCTGCCTCTAAGTTGTCTGCCTTGTCTCCTTCAAAAACAGTGACGTAAAGATTGTCCGGTTCAAGTTGGTAGACTTTGGTCAACAATTCCCACGCCCAATCAATGGCCTCCTGCTTAAAGTAATCTCCGAAGGACCAATTGCCCAACATCTCAAACATCGTGTGATGATACGTGTCGACCCCAACTTCTTCGAGGTCATTGTGCTTTCCGCTCACGCGAAGACATTTTTGGGTGTCTGCAATGCGCGGATGGACGATCGGACTGTTGCCTAAGAATAAATCCTTGAATGGATTCATTCCGGCGTTGTTGAACATCAGCGTAGGGTCGTCTTTGATGACCATGGGAGCTGACGGCACAATTTCATGGCGTTTCGATGCATAAAATTCAAGGAAACGTTGGCGAATCAATTTGGATTCCATGGGGTGCAAGTGTTTTGCGGCGATGACTTCGAAGCTATTCTCTGCAAAAATCTACAAAACACCAAGCAATCCCGCGGGACATGAGCATTAAAATTGCACATTTGCATTGCAATGGCAAAACGTTTTCATAAACTTCGATACGACGAGGGTACGTTGAGGATGGAAGAGATCCCTTTTAATCTAAGGGATTACGTGTTTTTTGCGGTGAAGCGAATCGCCGTATTTTGTATTATTTCCGGCGGAAGTGTGTATGTATTTGACTCCTATTTTGAAAGTCCAACCGATCGATCCCAGCGACGTGAAATTGCATTTTTAGAAGAACGACTGGCCAAAATTGATCAAGAAATGGTGAGTATGTCCGTTGTGCTTGAGGACATTTCAGAGCGGGACGACGCGATATACAGGTCGATTTTTGGCGTAGAATCATTCCCCAGTCATTTGCGGAATCCGGGAATTGGTGGCTCAGATCGTGCAAGATCCTTGCGTGGTTTTGATCACTCCGAAGCTGTTATTTCTTCAGAAGAGCGTTTGGCTGAATTGCAACGAAGGCTCGTATCCCAAAGCCGTTCATTTGAATCCGTCTTGGAATTGGCCAAGAACCAAACGGAATTGCTCAAGTCCATTCCAGCCATCCAACCCGTCAGAAACGAAGACTTAAGGCGTATGGCAAGTGGATATGGATACCGTATTCATCCAATTTACAAAGTGCGAAAAATGCATTACGGAATGGATTTTTCAGCTCCAACGGGCACTGAAATTTTCGCAACAGGTGATGGCGAGGTTATCATGGCAAAACGCACATGGAATGGTTTCGGTCGTCACGTCATCATTCGCCACGGATTTGGGTACGAGACGTTGTATGCTCACATGAGTGAAATTAAGATTCGGAAGGGTCAAAAAGTCAAACGCGGAGATGTCATTGGACTGGTGGGGTCGACTGGAACCTCGGTAGCGCCGCACTTACACTATGAAGTTCACAAGGATGGGCGAAAGGTGAATCCTGCGCAGTATTATTTCAATGACTTATCTCCTGCCCAGTACGAAGAAATGCTCCTGAAATCTGCCAGCTCGAATCAGTCCTTTGATTGAGATGAAAGGATAATTCTAGAGTTAGGTCATTCATTGTGACTGGTTTACTGTTTTCTCACTTATCTTTCCCGTCAAACGCATTAGCTTTTTTGACATGCCTTTGAACAAGCCCATTGAAAAACGGTATTTCTCGATCACGGAAGTGGCCGAAGCTTTGGGTTTGAATGCTTCACAGCTCAGGTATTGGGAGAAGGAATTTTCAATTCTCAAGCCGCGCACAAATGCACGCGGAAAACGCTTTTATACCGACTCCGACCGGGAGATCATCCAGCAGATCGCTTGGCTCGTCAAGGACCAAGGGTATACCATTGACGGCGCGCGCAAGGCCATGAAGAAAAGAAAAGATGTTGCTTCGGCAATGGCCGAAACAGAGTCCCCAGAGTCCGTGGATACAGCTGCCCTCTTGGCCAGGCTCCGGGCGGTCAAGGAGAAGTTGTTGGAATGGGACAAACGGATGAGCTAGCTTCCTTTTAAGTCCTAGGAGCTTTCCAATGCAAACCAGGGACAAGGTGGTTTTTCACGTAGTCCAGAATGGCATCCTCCAATGTTCTGAAGGGTAGATCGTAGCCAATGCTCCGAAGTTTGGACATATCAGCTTCCGTGAAGTACTGGTAAGTATCCCGGATGTCCTCCGGGGTATCAATGAAGGAGATTTCAGGTTTTTTGTCCATCGCGGCAAAAGTGGCTTTTGCCAAATCCAAAAAGGTTCGTGCTTCTCCTGTACCCAGGTTATAAAGACCGTTGGAAGATGGACGGCGGTGGTGCATTAAAAAGAGGCATACGTCGACCAAATCCTTGACGTAAACAAAATCCCGGGTTTGCCCTCCGTCAACATAATCCGCTCGGTGAGAACGAAATAGCTTCATGGCACCTGTCGCTTTTACCTGATTGAACGTGTGGAACACAACACTGGCCATGCGCCCTTTGTGAAATTCGTTGGGGCCGAAGACATTGAAAAACTTGAGCCCTGCCCAAAAATACGGGGCGTTCCCGCCTTCCGCCTGAGCGAGCGCCCATCGGTCGAAGTTGTTTTTTGAAAGGCCATAGGGATTGAGCGGTTGCAAATGTTCCACACAAGCATGATCATCCCGGTATCCATGTTCTCCGCCCCCATAAGTTGCGGCCGATGATGCGTAGACCAAAGGAAGACCGTATTCGACGCATGCATTCCAAATCTGCTGGCTGTAGGCCTCATTGAGCTCATCAAAAATCGCTTTGTTCTGCTCCGTGGTGTCTGTTCGAGCGCCCAAGTGAAAGATGAATTGGACTTGGCTTTCGTTTTCTGCAAGCCAATCAATGAACTCGCTGCGATCAACTTTTGCCGTGCATGTTGTTTCGGCGTGATTCGCTGTTTTATCAGCTCGACTGAAGTCGTCAACCAACACCAAATCAAAAAATCTCGCTTCGTTGAGACGGGTCGCGAGGGCACTGCCAATAAATCCAGCGGCTCCTGTGATTGCAATCATGGTGTAAAGGTAAGAAACTGGCATCGCGTATCTTTGCGGCTGATTCCGATGAAACAAGTTACCATCACCCGTCGCGCCCGGTTCAATGCCGCTCACAAACTCTGGAACGAGCAGTGGGATGCCGACAAGAACTTTGAAGTTTTTGGCAAATGCGCCAACCCCAATTGGCACGGGCATAATTACGAGGTTTATGTTACCGTGCGGGGAGCAATTGATGAGGATACGGGGTATTTCATCAATTTCACGGACCTCAAAGCGATGATCCGTAAATACGTTGAGGAACCTTTAGATCACAAAAACTTGAACATGGATGTGCCATGGCTCAAAGGGAGGCAGACGTCGGTGGAAAATTTGGTTATCGGTATTTGGGAGCAACTTGAACCAATTGTCAGTCAGAACGGTTGTTCCCTTGAGCGCGTTCGTGTGTTCGAAACAGAAAACAATTACGCAGATTATTACGGAGAATCTTGATGGCTATTTACGAAAGAAAAGATATTTGGGACGAGGATGCGGTGAACGATTTGACAGGCTCATTCGCAGAAATATTGGAACGCATTGGTGAAGATCCTCAACGTGAAGGATTGCTGAAAACACCTGAGCGTGCTGCCAAGGCCATGGCCGTATTGACCTCAGGAAATGGTGTTGACCCAGGAGAAATATTGCGCAGTGCACTTTTCACCGAGCCCAGCGATGAGATGGTTTTGGTTCGTGATATAGAGGTGTACAGCCTCTGTGAGCACCATATGCTGCCGTTTTTTGGTAAAGCGCATGTAGCTTACATCCCGAATGGTAAGATCGTAGGCTTGAGCAAAATTCCCCGCGTGGTGGATGCTTTTTCGCGCCGCCTCCAAGTACAAGAGCGTTTGACGGAACAAGTCCGCAACTGCCTCCAAGAGACCCTCGGAGCGAAAGGTGTAGCTGTGGTGATAGAGGCGCGTCATTTATGTATGCAGATGCGCGGAGTGGAAAAGCAGAATACGATCACGACCACGAGTGCGTTTACAGGCTTGTTTCTCGAGGACCCCAAAACCCGTGAAGAGTTCATGCGATTGGCCATTGGTTCCATGTACGGCCGAGGCTAGCCTGCTTTCCTTGTTGTTCCAATTTTGCAGTAGGTTTTTTTGGCTTTCCAGACGCTTTCGGATTTAAAGGTTTTTGCTCAACTTTGTTCCATGATACGATTTAACGCACCACGAATAGTTGACGATGCTCTGATTCAGGATGAATCGGTTGTCTCCCGGTTTATTGCGAATGTCTTTAGTTGGATGGTAGCCGGCTTGGTCATGACGGCCACCGCAGCTTACTACACCGTTGAATCGGGCTTCATTGCCCAGTTATTCAACGCAGAGACCGGAGGAATGAGTGGGTTAGGATGGGTGGTGATGCTCGCTCCCTTTGGCTTCATTTTGGCGATGAATCTGGGTTTTCAAAAATGGTCTTCCATGGCCTTGACGTTGTTGTTCTTGACCTTTAGTGCAGTGATGGGGATGTCGCTGAGCTTCATTTTCTTGGTTTATACCATGTCGAGCATTGCACAGGTTTTTGTGATTACAGCTGCAACTTTTGCTGTGATGGCGGTCGTAGGATATACAACGAAGACAGATCTTACCCGTTTTGGGAGTTTGTTGATGATGGCGCTCATTGGTATCATTCTCGCGAGTTTTGTGAATTGGTTCATTGGCTCGTCCTCTTTGGATTTCATCATCAGCATTGGCGGAGTCCTGATTTTTACGGGGCTCATCGCCTATGATACTCAAAAGCTGAAGCGCATTGCAGCGGGAATTGAATCCGGATCAGAAACGGCTTCCAAGTTGGCTATTCTCGGTGCAACAAGTCTCTACTTGGATTTTGTGAACTTATTCTTGTTCCTCCTGCGTTTGCTAGGCCGGCGAAACTGATCGGCACATATTCTACTATTTGACCTTTAAACTTTTGACGCAAGAAGACGAGGCGCTCGTTGTAGAGTGTGCCGCTTTGTCAGAAGACTTTATGGGTCCACTCGAAGATGGGGCCTTTGGCCTTCAGAGTAGCCCTATTGCCCAGGGCTCTTTTTCATAGAACTCAGCTTCGGAATAGCCTAAATCATTTGATTCTTCCAATAGCCTCCCGGCCAGTTCTTTGATTTCGTCGGCCTCCAGTACATTCACCCCCGTGCCTTCGAAATTCTTTATGAAGACGACCAGTTGATACACTTTGCCTTCATGGGCGTAATAAGCAATGCCATGATCGTTGAGTGTGACATTTTCGTATGGTGCCTCATTTACGGCGTCATCAAAACCATAAAAGGTGGACCACTCCCCTTCTTCATTTTGACCTTCAACGGTTTCTTCAATTAAGTGACCATTGAGCACGAGGTCTGTATAAAAACGGTCTGTGTGCACGTTGTCTAACTTTTTCATTTCAATATCGACTACAGTGTGCTTGAAATCAGGAACAATTTGACCAAAATGATTGCAGCAGTTTATTAGGGAATGAGGTTATCAGAGTACAAATAAGCGCTGACTCCACATGCCGCCTTGGGCCGTTCGCAGGACGAGCAGGTAGGCCCCAGCAGAATGACGATCGGCGTGCAGGAACAATTTATGAGACCCAGCGGATAACCAACCGCTCTGAATGACTTCAACCGTTTCACCCAGGGCATTGAGGAGTACAAGCTCAGTTTGCGTACCACGGTCTAAATCAACTGGAATACAGGTAATCGCTCCGGCAGGGTTGGGGAATGCCGAGAGCAAAGGAGAGACTGCGAATTCATCCATTCCAACGCTCGGATCGAAGACCTGAAACGACCACCAGCCTTCAGGTGCGGGCATCGGTCGCGTCCCTGTTTTTCCGGAATTGGCAACGGATTCTACATAGTAATAGAGGGTGGTGCCCTGAGGATGCGCAGGGATGCTGGCGGTCCAGTTGCCGTTTTCATCCAGGGGGTTCATGGTTTCGGAATTCCAATTGCCGTTTAAATCTGCACTCCAGTGCAGTGTCGCGGACGTGATGCCGCTGCGGTGGCTGATGTAAGCCTCAACGGGATACTCATTCTGGTCGTCTTCTGTGTCGGGCAGTGGAAGGTGACTGATCATCAATGGATCCTCCACACCAACTGTGTGGGTGATGCAATGAATGGCCCCGCTCAAAGAGATAATCGCTGATCCGTTGTTGTCACAATCGATTCCGACAATTTCGTAGCCAGGTAGAGCTTCTTGGTAAATCTGTATGGCCGTGGTGTCGTATTCGGTGTAGTACGTGGGAAGCAAAACCGTGTTGTTCACAAAGACCGAATTGGTATACGTCAAGTACCACCCGTTTTGATCGGGATAGCCCCCTCCAAAGCCTTGCTCTGGAGGACTTGGAATGCGAATGACATCGAACGGTGTGCCCCACCGCGTGGTGTAATTCGATAAGATGTATTCCAAATTGGCATTGATTTGAGGTCCATCGGCAACGCCTTCTGGGTATTCAGCCAAGAGCAACGTGCTCTCATCGAGCAACTTCATGTGCATGTCGATGTGATGAATGCCGTCAAATGGCAAATTCGGCATTTTGATGTACGTTTCTACACCATGAAAATCGCTGACGATTTGATCGATTTCACTTTCGCTGTGATCCGGGTAGTCCGTCCACCAAGTGCTCCCTCCGTCGTTTTCATCCAGGACGAGTTCAGAGGCAAAGGCCGTTCCGAATCCATCAGACATCCAATTGCCCCCGGTGTTCATTAAGTCGGTGGGTTCAGCCGTTGTGCTGTAAACATCAATGCCCATGGCTTCTCCCAGGACATCGGGAATGATGTCGTCTTCGGGCCGGGGCCGGTTGTACTTCCAGTCGACCAAGATTCGATTGTCGTTCCAGCTCCCATAAACCGTATTGGCGCCATAGTCTCGAATCCATATTGAATTGTATTCTGCATCAACGATGTCGATGTTTTCCAAATCCAACGCACCGCCGCAAATGGAGGTGGTGAGGTAGTTTTCTACATCAGATGGGTTATCGGCAAAAATGATCACATTGCATTCCTGTTTCGCCGCGGCGACGATCTGCTTTTGGATGCATGGAAACGAAGTCCAGGCAATCGTAAGCGCTTCCACCTCCTCCCATTCGGCAGCAGTTCGGAGACTATCGAATGGCGGGGGCGTTTCAATGCCCCTTGATTGAATCGGCTCAAAGCCATGTCGCTCGACATGTCGCTGTTCTGCGCGTCCCAATTCGTGAGGCCAAGTGAGATGCTGAGCAGGGGCTAGAATGCTCAGGAAGAGTGCACAAATGCAGAGTGCTATTTGCTCGAAAGTTAAACTCATAATGCTGCGGTTTCTGACAAAATTAAGAGATGGGTCTCAAGGCCGTGAGGTTTCGAGAAGTTGAAAAAGCAAATGAGGTTCGATGGCATGGCCTCCTTCGAAGGAATGCGTTCGATAATCAATGGATTTGCCATGTAGAATTGTTGCGGTGTCGCTCATCAATTCAGATCCAAAAAAAGGATCCTCTGTTCCCAGAGCGATATCGATTGGCAGGCCGTTCAGTCGACTCCACCCCGTTTCCCACGGATAGTCAGGGGGGAATACTCCGGCCCATAAGATCAATCGAGAAAATGAGGTTTGACCGAGCGCGGCCCAGCGGGAGGCTGTTGCAACGCCTTGTGAAAATCCAAGCAACACGGGGCGTATATCGAGGAGCTTGAGCTCGGTCATAAGTTGATCGAGATACGTTACATAATCCTCAATGTCTGATTCCCGCGCCTCCTTGGTCATCCAAGAGGCGCCCACTCTTCCATGAGCACCTTCTAGATAAAATCGGTGCATTCCCTCCGGTGCGATTACCGCCCACCCGGCCTCGGCGATCGCCGTGAACTTTCGAAGGAAAAACTCCGGGAGTTGACCGTATCCGTGCAGCGCAACCATCACGCCTTTCGCTTCCCCAATAGGGGGGCCGAGCGTAAAGAAACGCGCTGTTTTGGCAACGGTGAAACTGTGTGAGCGAAGGCCTGTCATGGTTACCAAGGAATAACAAGTTCAGTGAGGATTCCGCGTGCTACCCAAATGGAATCGACCGTTTCCAAGGTTTCGCCATTTTTGAAAACCGTGTACCGAAAAGGAAGGTAGCGGTCGGCCTCGATATCGCAGGTGCGTTCTACATTGACATTCAGTCCTGTGTATGAATCCCAATCGTTGGAGCACGTGGGGTATTCTCCAGGGCTATTCAGTAATCGGAATGAGATTTGATCATTTTCATCGTTGGGAGCCGCGTTGATCAGTTGGATTCTTACTGTGCCCTTTGGCGTAGCATGGATGACGATACTCACTTCATTGGTCTCAATGAAATCGTCTGGATTGATCTGTTCGGACCGCTGAAACCAGTCTGCCTCCAGGAGATTGAGCTGATAATCCAGTGCATTGAATCGCTCAAATTGAAACGAAGCAAGCCCCGTCTCGTCGCTCGTTGCTGAGCCTATCCATTGATAGTTCCCATTTAAAACACCATTTTGAAGGATGCGCTGTTCGAGTTCCAAATCCATTTCGTTCAGGGGTGCATCATCGTATGCGTGAAGCACTTCCACGTTCAGGGTGAGCGCACCATCGCTTCCCCCCTTGCAGCTCACGCTTGCAAAGGCAAGGACGAGCGAGCAGACCAGCAGCGGTCCTCGGTAGATTGGGGTGAATGCGATCATCATCCTTCCAGTCTTTCAAGTTTGGCGAATTTGAGCAACAATTGCTTCTGCCCTGCATTCGGGAAAAAGACCGTTGCCTTTTCGTTCGGTGCAACTCCTTCTATCCGCAAGACCTTGCCTTTACCAAATTTTTCATGCCAAACTTTTGTTCCTTCTGCGATCCCGCTCGATGCAATGGGTGCATCATTCGAAGCTGCAGAGCCGGGCGTTTGAGCCACGGGTTTCATCTGCTTTCCGGTAGGTGAAACAGGAGGGGCAGGAGTGGCTTTCTTTTTAAATGGAGTAACGGCTGGTTGCTGACTTGCCGTTTTCTTCGTGGCCATTCGGTTGAACGCATCCGATGCTTTGGAGCTGCCCATTTGCTGCCAAGACTGCCGCTGAGCAGAAAAGTCTGTGCCTCCAGCAAAAGGATTGGGTTTTGCGTCTTGGGTAGAAGGCATGATGACACAGTCGGGATTGATTTCTTCAATGAAGCGACTCGGCTCAGCCTGTATCAATTGACCCCATTTGTAGCGGGTCAAGGCATAGCTCAGAGAGCAGGATTTTTTTGCGCGAGTCAATGCGACATAGAACAACCTTCGTTCTTCTTCGAGGTCGCTGCGCGACTGCAACGCCATGGTCGAAGGAAACAGCTCTTCCTCCAGGCCCACAACGAATACGTGATCGAATTCCAGCCCTTTGGCCGCATGGATGGTCATCAGACTGACTTTGTTGTCGTCTCCATCGTCTTGATCGGCATCGGTAAGAAGGGCTACATCCATCAGGAAATCGCCCAAGGAGGCCGTTTCATCGGGGTTGGTTTCCCTCGCTTGTTCTACGAAGGACTTCATGCCGTTCAGCAATTCTTGCAAGTTGTCGTACCGAGCCACACCTTCTGGAGTTTTGTCTTGGTAGAGCGTGTGAACGAGCCCCGTGTGTTTGGCGATGTGCATGCCCAAATCATGGGCATCCTTTTTTTCCATTTCTGCGCGAAAACCGCGCATCATTTGGACGAAATCCAACGTCTTTTTGAGGGAAGCTCCTTTGATGCTTGTGAGCGGAGTGAGATCGTCAGTGAGTAAATCCCAGATGCTCACATCGCGTTCAGCGGATTCCACCAAGAGACGATCCATGGTGGTCTTGCCAATTCCGCGTGCGGGGTAATTGATGACCCGCTTCAACGCTTCATCGTCCCGTGGGTTAGCCGTCAAGCGGAAGTACGCGATGAGGTCCTTGATCTCCTTTCGTTGATAAAACGACAGCCCCCCGTAAATTCGATAGGGGATGTTCAGCTTGCGAAGACTCTCCTCAAATGAACGGGACTGCGCATTGGTTCGGTACAAGATGGCCATGCTGTACCAATGTTGTTGTTGCTGGTTGTGCAAGTCAAACATTTGCGTCGAAGTCCAACGACCTTCTTCATGGTCGCTGTAGCATCGGTGAACATTGATTCGCTCTCCTTCGTCATTGGCCGTCCAAACGACTTTCTCAATTTGCTCCTTGTTATTCGCGATGACGCTATTGGCGGCGTCCACGATATACTTCGTACTCCGGTAATTTTGCTCAAGTTTATAAAGTGCAAAATCAGGGTAGTCTTTTTTGAAATTAAAAATGTTCTGGATGTTCGCTCCACGAAAACCATAAATAGACTGAGCGTCGTCTCCCACGACACAGAGATTTTCGCGCAGCGCAGCGAGTTGCTTAATGATGAGGTATTGCGCGAAATTGGTGTCTTGGTACTCATCGACCAAGATGTACAAAAATTTGTGCTGATACTTCAGGAGTAAATCCGGGAAGTCTCGAAGCAAAATATTCATTTTGAAAAGCAGGTCGTCGAAGTCCATGGCATGAGCTCGGAAACATCGACTCTCATATGCACGGTATACTTCCGAAATTCTCGGCCTCCCGGCTTGGTGATCTTCGGACATGATCTCGGCATGATCCGCATAACCGGCAGCATCGATTAGGTTGTTCTTGGCGTTGCTGATTCGCGATTGGATGCTTGCGGGCTTGTACACTTTGTCATCCAACCCGAGTCCTTTAACAATGTCTTTAATGAGTGACCGGCTGTCCTGGGTGTCGAAAATTGTGAAGTTGCGCGGGTAATTGATCCGTTCGCATTCGATGCGCAATATGCGGGCGAAGATGCTGTGAAAAGTTCCCATCCAAATGTTCCGAGCCTCGCCTTCGCCAATGACTGTTCCAATTCGCTCTTTCATTTCCCGGGCCGCCTTGTTTGTAAAGGTTAGCGCTAGGATAGAGAAGGGATCTACCCCTTGTGCGATGAGGTGGGCAATGCGATAGGTGAGCACGCGCGTTTTTCCAGAGCCTGCACCAGCGATGACCATGAGCGGACCATCCTTATGGGTGGCCGCGGCTTTTTGAGCCTCGTTTAGTTCGTTCAAAAATTCCACTATTCGAAGGTACGGAGAGGGACCAAATCACGGAAGGCTTCAGCCAACTCTTCGTCGATATGTTTAAAACTCGTCGTTTTTCGCGACCACTGAGGGGTGCGTTTCGTGTGTGAACGTCCTGAATTCCAGTGTGTTTTTATCCCACACGCCCTGATTGCACTGATTGCTTGAAAAAATGAGGCTTGAGCTATTGCTTTTAAGCAGGAATCTGCTACTTTTGCACCCCCTTTAAT
>DBBR01000059.1:0-6147 GCA_002292325.1 Flavobacteriales bacterium UBA979
TTTGCGTGTTTTTCGTTTCCAAGCGGAGTGCAATGTGCCGTTTGGAAAGTTTATTCAATTGCGCGGAGTGGATCCGAATGAGGTCCGATCAATGGAACACATTCCATTTTTGCCGGTTGAATTTTTCCAAACCCATCGGATTTCAGTATTTCCAGCGGCTTTGCCAAACGAGAAGGTATTCCTTAGTTCGGGCACTTCAGGTCAACTCCGATCCCGACACATTGTTGACGATTCAACCTGGTATGATGACATGGCCGTAAAAGGATTTGATTCAACGTCAGGACCCTTGGAAGGTACCGTATTTTTTGGTTTGCTGCCGGGTTACCTCGAGCGCGGGCAGTCTTCTCTCGTGCACATGGTGCGCAATTTCATGGTGCGGACGGGAGCAAAGGAGCCCGAACAGCAATTCTTCATGAATGATTACAGCGGTTTGGAAGCCGCACTGACGGAATTGAATGATGGCGCAAATGAGTTGAAAAATGTTTGCATTGTGGGGGTCACCCACGCGCTATTGGGCTGGGCGGAGCGTGCGTCGGCGAGGGCAAGGAATTGGCCGAATCTACAGGTTTGTATTGTGGAGACCGGTGGAATGAAAGGGCACGGTCCTGAGCGCATTCGTTCTGAGGTGCATGCCATGTTGGCGCCATTGAGCTCAGCCGGGGTAGTCGGAAGTGAATATGGGATGACGGAGATGCTGTCCCAAGCTTGGTCGAAAAAGAATGGCCGATTTGACGCACCGCCATGGTTGCAACTTCGGATTGGATCGTTGTCAGATCCGGGTGATTGGATGCCTTCAGGTCGGCAAGGTCGCATCCATGTCATGGACTTGGCAAATCTCGCAAGTTGCTCTTTTTTGGCAACAGGTGATATTGGAAGGTCGTTCGAAGACGGCACATTTGAAGTGCTTGGCCGATTTGATCATGCGGAAGTCCGCGGGTGCAACCTGATGACGATGGACTGAACCAGCGATCAGGACGGGTCAATCACATTGGACCAAGAAATAATTTTTCTTACCTCGCTGTACCAGAATATGGCGGCCACTGATTAAATCCTCCACAGTAACGGTTGCATCTTCACCGACTTTCACCTTGTTGATGGAAATGCTGTTTTCCTTGAGGGCGCGCCGTGCTTCTCCTTTGGAATTGAGAAAGCCTGTGAATTCAGACAAAAAGTCAATCACAGGAATGCCTGATTCAATTTGGTCTTTGGTCAACTGAGCTTGGGGAACTCCTTCGAATACACTCAGAAATTCGGATTCAGGCAGCGCCTCGATGTTCTCTTTGCTTGACTTTCCAAACAACAGTTGAGAAGCTGCAATAGCGGTTTCCAAATCGGCTTCACTGTGCACGCGCTCGGTAATATCCTCTGCGAGGGCTTTCTGCAAAATGCGTTGCCCCGGATCAGCAGCATGTTCCGCTTCGAGAGCTTCAATCTCTTCCTTGGATTTGAGCGTGAAAATCCGGATGTACTTGCGCACATCCTCATCCGCCGCGTTGATCCAGTACTGATAAAATTTATATGCAGAGGTTTTCGCTTTGTCTATCCAAATGTTCCCTCCTTCTGACTTCCCGAATTTACTTCCATCTGCTTTTGTGATCAAGGGTGCAGTCACGGCAAAAGCATGTCCTCCGCCCATGCGCCGGATCATCTCAGTTCCTGTGGTGATGTTACCCCATTGGTCTGAGCCTCCAAATTGTACAAGGCAGTTGTCGTTTTTCCAGAGGTGGAAAAAATCGTAGCCCTGAACCAATTGATAGCTAAATTCAGTAAAGCTCATCCCCGACTCCAATCGTTTTTTAACGCTGTCTTTGGATGTCATGTAGTTGACCGTAATGTGCTTTCCAACGTCTCGGATGAAGTCCAAAAATTTGAAGTCTTTGAACCAATCGGCATTGTTGACCACCCGTGCTGCGTGTTGGCCATCGAAGTCCAGAAATTGTTCCAGCTGTGCTTGTTGACTGGCCAAGTTGTGTTGAATCTGGTCCATATCAAGAAGCTGTCGCTCAGCTGATTTCCCGCTCGGATCACCGACCATTCCAGTGGCTCCACCCACCAAAGCTATCGGATTATGCCCCCCACGTTGCCAATGCACGAGCATCATCACAGGAACTAAATTTCCAATGTGCAGTGAATCTGCGGTGGGGTCAAATCCCACGTAGCCAGTCACATTGCCTTTTGCAAGCAATTCTTCGAGTCCGGGCGTCATGTCATGCAACATGCCCCTCCAACGCAATTCATTGATGAAATCCATGGAAGCCAAAGATAACGTCTTGGTTTATTCCTTGGGCCGGATCAAAGGACTTTCAACAAAGTCTCCAATGCAATGGACCGTGATCCTTTGAGGAGGATACGTCGATGAGATGGCGGATGCTGTTCAAAATGCGAAAAAGCAAGCGCTGTGCTCAGAAATACAGTGACATCTTGCGCGGCACTTTGCGTTGCTGCTTTGGCAAACAGAGGCCCTACCGTGACGACTTCAAATCCTCGTTGAATCGCAGCGTCTAGGATTTCTGCGTGCGCATTTTCGGCAAAGGTGCCCAATTCACCCATGTCTCCGATGATGCAAAGTCCAGCCGAATGGCCTTCGGTGTTGGCTTCTTTTTGGAATGTTTCAAAAGCAGCATGCATGCTGCTGGGATTGGCATTGTATGCATCGAGTAACACGCGGTTCGATTTGGTTTGATGCCATTGAGATCGATTATTGGTTGGAAAATACCGTTCAATTGCGGTGCTGCATTCGATCGATGAGATTCCTAAATGGAGTCCTATGGCGATGGCACTTAGTATGTTCTCTCTGTTGTGTTGACCTGCAATTTGCACTGTTACAGGTCCATGCTTTTGACCGTTCAAATCCATCCAGCTGAATTTACTCTCTGAAATGACCTCGCAGACAAATGGAGCAAGATCGGAAATGCCGTAGGTCAACCGGTCTAAGTCTTTGCTGATCTGCATCAATTTAGCATCTGCGGCATGGACGAATACAACATATGGATTCATCGATTCTCGGAAGAAATCAAACAATTCGCCTTTTCCTTTGAGCACGCCTTCTTTCCCCCCAAACCCCTCTAGATGCGCGCGACCAATGTTGGTTATCAGTCCAATCGTCGGTTCCGCTATGGAGGCGAGCAAGGCTATTTCCTTTTGTGCATTGGCTCCCATTTCAATGATGGCTACATCCGGCTCCTCCGTGCAGGAAAGCAGGGTGAGCGGCACGCCGATTTCGTTGTTTAAATTACCATGTGTTGCATGAACGTGGTTGAATCCTGAGTCGAGCACGCATTTAATGAGTTCTTTGGTTGTCGTTTTCCCATTGCTGCCCGTTAAGCCGATAACGGGACAGCTCCACTGTCGGCGATGCCATTGAGCGAGGGATTGCAAAGCTTGCAGTGCGTTGGGAACGAGGATAAACCGATGGTCGGCTTCTTTGGCAAGCGCTGCATCGTCCACAACTGCTGCATAGCATCCGGCATTTAAGGCTTGCAGGGCATATTCGTTCCCATTGAAGTTTTCACCTTTTAAGGCAAAGAAAAGTTGGCCCGGTCCAGCTGTTCGGGTATCCGTCGTGATCCCATCTGAACGTTTGTATGCTTCCTGAAGATTCAGGAGCACTGTGTCATCTAAAGGAGGCAACATTTGGGATTCGATCAAGGCTCATAGTTAAAACGAGAAAGCCCCGCGACAAGGCAGGGCTTTTTCAAATTCATTGCAGTTGATGCATTAACGCGGAGCGTTCAGTGTTTGCGATCCAACACGGTCCATTGCACATCGGAAGCCAATTGCAGCGGATGCGTTGTCTTCGTCAAGGAATCGGCGTGTTCCTGGACTTAACCAGTAGCTTCGATCATTCCAGCCACCGCCCTTGTACACACGAGATCGATTATTGATTAGCGACGTTTTTTCGTAGCCATACATCGTCTGATTTTTCTTCTCAGGGGACTGATAATCCGAATCATTATAATAGATACTGGATTCAAAATTTCCATCTAAGTGGTCTATGTTATCGGCTTGTCGGTAATTATCTCGTCCGAGGCTTTCTTCCACGGTTACGTCTCGTTCACGCAGTTCTCCAGGAGATGCAGATACATTTCGTACAAAAAGATCCAAGAGATCCGCAGCAATTAATTCTTCGCTGTCCGTAACAAGTTCCTTAGCCTCAGAGATCTGCTCTTGACCTTCTTCTAGCCGCTTTAGTTTCAGTTCCTCTTTGGCCGCATCAATTGCGGTGAACACATTGGCGACTAAATTTTCTTCTTCGGTCGTGAAGTTTTTGCGAGCAGCTTTGTCGTAGGCTGTCAAATCGGCCTCAAGGGCAGGAACATCGTAGACGACAAAATCGTATTTATCGGCTAGGGTTCCCTCAGCATTGCGTTGTTTTGTTCGGTAAACGTTTCCGCGGAAAGGTCGGAATTCCTCGGCATCAACTGAATTGTAAGGTCGGTATACATCCATGACCCACTCATTCACATTGCCAGCCATGTTGTAAAGGCCATAGTCGTTGGGTGCAAATTGGTAAACCGCTGCAGTTGCCGCGGCTCCATCGTTCAATGATCCTGCGACACCCATGTAATCACCTCGTCCACGGGCGAAGTTGGCGTTCATTCCACCATAATTCCGACCGCGTGAGTCATCATTGCGCGTGTAGTGTCCGTCCCAAGGGTATGTCCTTCGGTTGGAAATTAATTCAGCATAGGAGTTTCCGATTAAACCGAGCGCGGCATATTCCCACTCTGCCTCTGTTGGAAGCCGATAAGCTGGTTGGAACAGTCCGTCTTCGAACCGCACATTTCGAGCGCCTGCAGACCCAGGTCGTAAGTCAGCCAGACCTTCGGTAACCGCTTCAGGGTTGTATTGACCGGCTAGATAAGTGCTAGTCGTAAAGAATTCCTCATCGATTTGCGCTTCAGGATTGTGGGCAATGAGACCTTCTCGGACAAGGAGTTGCTCGTTGACTCGATCGGTCCGCCATTTGCAAAAATCGTTGGCTTGGTTCCATGAGACACCTACTACCGGATAATCTTGGTAGGCAGGGTGTCGGAGGTAATAATCGACATACGGCTCATTGAACGCTAACTTCTCTCGCCAAACCAAAGTGTCAGGCAAAGCGCGAAGTACGACTTCTCGGTATGAATCCCCGTAAACACGGTTCAACCAGTGAAGGTACTCCAGCCAAAAGGAGTTCGTTACCTCCACTTCGTCAAGATAAAAAGACGGGACAGTGACGCGTCGGGGAATGTTGTCCCAATTCATGGTCAAGTCATCTTCGATTTGACCCATTGTGAATGTTCCGCCTTCGACGAAAACGAGGCCTGGAGCCGTTTCTTGACCGCCGTATGGATGGCGCTCAAACCCACCATTGGTGGTTTCGTTGTAGGCCCATCCGGTTGCTCCAGATCGCTCAGGTGTGCAGCCTGAAAGGATCCAAGTCGAAGCGAGGAATCCAAAAGCTATGAACTTCCAATTCATGGTATTGAGGGTTCGTGTGGGTTTCATGCAGATTGTAGGTTTGCAGTTGGTACTGCTCTAGTTAAACTAGAATGAGGGACAGTTTATTGTTCGGAATTTCGATCGCTTCCCTCTGCAATCGAATTGAATGGTCATGCTAATTTCATGGGCGCCGCCAGTGGCAGGTGTTAATTCTGATACAGTCAAATCATAACTGTAGCCGAACTGCACCACGTCCGATTTGATGCCCAATGTCACGATGAAGGCATCTCGGTAATCCGTAAACATGATTCCACGGTACCAGATTCCACCTACCAAAGGCCCTTTGTTCACGTAGAGTCCTACGTTTAATTGTTGGAACTCCCCCTGACGGCGATAAAATACATTCGGCGAAATGGTTGACTCAATGCCCGTCACAGAGCGCTGCAAAGGCAAAACAGCTCCAGCATGCACAGTGTACTTCATGGGCAAGCGGCTCATTCCTACCACAAGCGATTCGTTGGGCTCATTCAAATGATGGACGGCCATCCCGAAGTAGTATTTATCCGTGAAGCCTAAGATTCCTGTGCTAAAGTCGACGGTTTGAACCATGCCTCCGCGAGGGATGTCCTGGGTTTCATAAATGAATCCTCTTCGAGGGTCAATCATATCCCCAAAAGTCAAGCGTCCCCAATCCAATGCTTTCTGCATGTAGGTCACTTGCAT
>DBBR01000059.1:6188-6583 GCA_002292325.1 Flavobacteriales bacterium UBA979
GTGCTCAAGGTTCCCCGACCAGCTTGGTCATTCATGACGATAAAGCCCAAACCTCCAGATAACGTTTCGACATGCTGGTCATAGGCCGCTGACGTGGTCACAAATGATCCGCTCATGGCAGGCCATTGGTTCCGGTAGGACATGGTCAAGCGCGGGCAGCGCGCAGAACCAGCAAATGCCGGATTGAGATACAGCGGGTTGGCAAAGTATTGCGTAAACTCAGGATCTTGAGCCGTTGCGGTAGAACTCGATAAAGTCCAAAAGGACGTTGCCAAAAATAGGGCTATAGCGGGGATTGCTAGGATTTGCTTCATGAAAATGATTCCCAATGAATTTACAAGAATAAGAAAAAATCGAATGCGCGCCCGAAAATCAGTCCGAACTGAAACAATAAG
>DBBR01000059.1:6734-39255 GCA_002292325.1 Flavobacteriales bacterium UBA979
ACGGGCTTGATCCAGGCGCAAGAAACAGAGGTCGTAGAATCCGCTTTTGCGCTCGAATGGACGCATGACGAGGCGAAGGCGCCAGTCGGCCAATGGGCGGTGGAAGGTGGTTTTTGGTTGGATGAGATTCCGTGGGGAGTGTTCGAGGTGAGTTGGCCGATTGATTGGGGTCAGGGGCAGGAATTAATTTCCAATGAAATATGGTTGCCATTGGATCAGAATACCCTGACCTCTCGCCAGCGAGATTTATTGTTGAGCGAAGGCGAGGAGGGCGCATGGAACATGGGACACACGGGGTCGGGTGCCCAATGGTCAGCTCCGTTGATGCGCTGGAATCAACCTTTGAGTCAATTTGAGCGATTGATTTCGTTGGATTGCGCGTTTGGTCGTTTTCCAGGAGGAGCCGTTGAGCCGCTTCCAGCATTCACAAGTCGCAACAGGGAATGGCCTGAATCGAGTCCTTTGGATTCTGGGGAGTTTTTACGAATTACCACAGGATCAGATGGGCTCTACAAAATAGATCGGAACTGGATTTCTGATGCAGGTTTTGATCCTGATACATTGGACCCTGGCAAGATGAACTTGTATGGAAACGGAGGTCGCTTGCTGCCGATGGACAACAGCCAATCTCGCCCACTTGGATTGCAAGTTGCCTCCATTTGGTTTGAGGGCGATGAAAACGGACAATGGGATGAGGGTGAATTTTTTGTTTTTTGGGCGAATGGTCCGCATGCCATTCAGCGCGATAACGCTGGAATAGGTTGGCTACATGACCGTCACGCCTATGAAGATGTTGCACATTATTTCCTGAGGCTTGACGATTCTGTTGATCCCGTACGCGTGGATGACGGGTCGCCGATAGCCGAGCTACCGGATACACTGATCAACCGATATTGGAACGTACAATTCCATGAACAAGAGCTGGAGAGTCCCAATCGATCTGGTCGTGAGTGGTTTGGCGAATCCTTCGGGGTAGTCAATGCGAGGACCTTTAATTTTGCAACGCCTTATGCGACTGAAAGGCCAGGAAAGGTCCATGTTCGAGTAGCTGTTCAATCGATGGGCGTGTCCAGTCCGTTTGAATTGACTGCCGGTCAAGTGCAGTTGCAGGCATCCCCTTCTTATACGAGTGCCACTTCCACGAGTAATGTGGCCAATTTGGCAACAGCAGCGGGCGCAGGATCAATAGCGAGTGCGTCAGGATTGGATGCGGAAAATGCGGGTGTGTCCGTAAATCTTGTGTTTCAACCTTCCGTGTCAGAAGCAGTTGGGTGGTTGGATTACATCCGCGTGGAACAAGAATGCCATTTGAAATTTTCGGGGAACGCGTTGCACTTTCAGTCCCAAGAATTCGGTCTTGGAATACTCGAATACTCCATGAATGGGGCAGACGAATCAACGCGCCTGTGGGACATAACGGATCCAACAGAACCGGTTGAATTGCCGACTGAATGGACCGATGGAGTGACGAGCTGGAAGTCCAATTCGGATACCCTGAGCAGATTTGTGGCCTTTCGAGGACAGAATTTCCCAGCGCCTGTATTTCAGGGAGTGGCCGCTCCAACCAATTTACATGCAGTTGAGCGAGCAGATTTAGTCATTGTAACCCGCCCGGCTTTTTTGGAGGCGGCGCAACGCCTGGCCAATCTGCATGCTGATGAGGGACTATCGGTGCTTTTGACTACTCAGCGAGCGGTGTTTGACGAGTTTTCGAGTGGCAGTGTGGACCCCACGGCCATCAAAATGTTAATGATGATGCTGCGTGATCGTGCGTTGGAAAATGATTGGAAACCGCCACGCTATCTGCAATTATTTGGTGATGGAACATTTGCCAATCGCTCGAACTTGGAATCATCTCCATACGTCATTACATACCAAAGTGAGAACTCCTTGAGTCCAACGGGTAGTTATGTGAGCGATGATTATTTTGGGTTCCTTGAGGATCAATACGGAGAAGGGATTGGCGACAAATTAGCGATTGGAGTCGGTCGAATTCCCTGCGGTACGGCTTCCGAGGCCGAAGAAATGGTCGATAAGATCGAAGCGTACATGAAAAGCCCCAGAGCTGATGCTGAACCCGCCGGGTGCCTCAACGATGACATCGGGAACAATGACGGTACATGGCGCAATGTGATTTGTTTGGTTTCGGACGATATGGACGGGAACGGAGGCCCTACGGAGATTGAACACATGGTTCATTCCGATGAGCATGCTGATAAAATTGCGGAAGACCACCCGCAATATGATGTTACCAAAATTTACATGGACGCTTACCCTCAGGAGAGTACTCCCGGTGGAGAACGTTACCCCGATGCGCAAGTTGCCGTAGACCGGCAAGTCCAGGAAGGTGCGCTCATTGTGAACTACATCGGCCATGGGGGGGAGCGAGGCTGGTCGCATGAACGGTTACTGAATACAACGACGATACAAGACTGGCAAAACTTCGATCAGATGCCTTTGTTCATGACTGCGACATGTGAACTCGCGCGATTTGATGATCCAGAAGTGGAGTCCGCTGGCGAAATGATGGTGCTGAACCCTCGCGGCGGTGCCATCGCGATGTTGACCACCACGCGGGTTGTTTTCAGTGGATCGAATCAACAACTGAACCGCGCTTTTTACGAGATCGCGTTGGAAGATACAGGTGAAACGCCCCTTCGTCTAGGTGATATAGTGCGTGTGACGAAGAATGACCCTCAAGTTTCAAATAGCAGCAACAAACGAAATTTCTCCCTTCTCGGAGACGTGGCCTTGAGGCTCAATTATCCACGTGAGGAGATTCGTTTTACTGAAGTGCCCGACACGCTCAAAGCGCTGGATTTGGCTTTGATTCGGGGCTTTGTCTCGAATGAAGCAGGCGATGTGCTCCCAGATTTCAATGGCATTGTGCATGTGAAAGTATTCGACAAGCGCTCTCAAATAACGACATTGAATAACGACGGGGCACCTAACCCGCATACGTTTCAGGTATTTCGAAATGTCCTGTTCAGTGGAGTTGCGAGCGTCGAGTCTGGCGAGTTCGAATTCAGTTTTGTCGTCCCGAGGGACATAGATTACAACTTTGGGAATGGACGCATCAGTGCCTATGCCGTTTCGGATTCGACGGATGCCCACGGTGCGAGTGAATCCTTGATCATTGGAGGTGTTTCCAATGAATTTTCCGTGGATGATGAAGCGCCGATTGTGCAGCTTTATATCAATGACACATCATTTGTTTCTGGAGGACTGACCAGCGAAAACCCTTGGTTGTTGGCTCGGATTTTTGATGAAGGAGGTATCAATGCTTCCGGTGTTGGCATTGGTCATGACATCAAGGCAACATTGGATGGGCAATCAGATGAAAGCATAGTGCTCAATGATTTTTATACGACGGACTTAAATACGTACCAAAAGGGAACGGTACGCTATCCGTTTGAGTCGCTAGAAGCAGGTCGGCATACGCTTGATTTGGTCGTTTGGGACGTTCAAAACAACAAAGGTGAAGCAGTTCTGGAATTTGTTGTGGCCTCCGATGCGAATGCAGCGCTCGGTCACGTGTTGGCCTATCCAAATCCATCGGTTGAAGGATTTCAATTTTCAATTGAGCATAACCAAGCTTGCCAAAACGGAGAGTTGGTTCTTGAAGTGTTTTCGTCAAAAGGCCAACAAGTTCATTATCAGTCGCTTCCTTGGCATGAAGAAGGATTCCGAGCAACGAATTTACGCTGGGAGCCCAAGGTCCCTGCAGGTGTTTACGTTTTCAGGTTAACGCTTCTGCCGGAAAACGGAACACCGGTGCAATATTCTAATCAATTGGTCGTTTTACGACCGTAACCAAATGATGTACTTTTGCGTAATAAATTGCGCTACTTCGTAAGAATGAATCACATGTTGAAAACGCTTTCAATCCGAATAACTGCTGCAGCTGTGCTGCTGATGTCGGTTTTTTCAATTTCCCATGCGCAATTGACCCCGGGTGAGGTTACCCAGCAAATTCAATTGAATACAATCACCACAGCCGTGCCCTTTCTAATGATTGGCCCGGACTCTCGTTCAGGAGCGCTCGGTGATGCTGGAGTGGCGTTATCGCCTGATGGCAACAGCCTGCATTGGAATCCAGCAAAAATGGCCTTTGTAGAAAACGAGGTAGAGTTTAGTTTGGCATATGCTCCATGGCTTCGGGCATTGGTCGCTGACATGAATTTGGCGTACCTCTCGGTCATTCGTCGCATCAACAAGCGCCAAGCTTGGGGTGGGGCCTTGCGGTACTTTAGCCTCGGTAACATCACTTTTACAGACGAAACGGGAACGACCATTCGGGATTTTCAGCCTGCTGAATTCAGCTTGGACGTAGGGTATAGCCAGAAGCTGAGTGATCGGTTTTCTGGGGGAATTGCAGGTCGATTCATCAATTCAAACCTGACCGGAGGAACGAATGTGCTGGGAGCCAATTCCAAGCCAGGGCGATCCGTAGCGGTGGATGTGAGTGCCTTCTATACCAATCCATATGCCAAGTTTCGCGGCAAAGATGCGGAGTTCAATTGGGGAATGTGCATTTCAAACATTGGTGCAAAAATGAGCTACAGCGAATCGGCTGACCGTGATTTTATTCCGACCAATTTGAAGACAGGAGCAGCGTTGAAACTGCTCATGGATGATTACAATAGCCTCACATTCACGGCCGACATCAATAAGCTTTTGGTACCCACCACACCGATTTATGATCAAGAAAGTGGAGCGGATATCATCAGCGGCTATGATCCCAATGTAGGGGTGGCGACCGGAATGATCCAGAGTTTCTATGATGCTCCAGGCATTGTTAACTTCAACGATGATGGCACCTATTCCATAGAGGAGGGGAGTGTTTTTCGAGAAGAATTACGTGAGTTCAACATCGGTGGAGGTGTCGAGTACTTATTCAATGATGCGTTCGCTTTCCGAACAGGCTTCTTCAATGAGCACTATTCAAAAGGCGCCCGCCAATTCATTACCCTTGGAGCAGGAATCAAGTACACCGTTTTCACCGTGGATTTGAGCTACTTGATTTCAACGCGTCAGCAAAATCCCCTCGCCAATACCCTTCGCTTCACCTTGCGTCTGCAGTTTGCGGACTTGGTTCAATCTGGATCGGAAGATTGATTCCTCCATGGCGATTCGAATAGGCTACGGTTACGATGTTCATCAACTGGCAGAAGGTCAAGAGTTTTGGTTGGGTGGGCTGCAGGTGCCTCATACGCACGGTGCGGTAGGTCACAGCGACGCTGATGTCTTATTGCATGTGATTTGCGATGCGCTCCTTGGCTCGCTGGCACTTCGAGATATCGGCTTTCATTTTCCTGACACGGATCCTCAGTACAAGGGCATAGATTCCAAAAAGCTGTTACAGCACACTTATGATCTAGTGACTGAAGCGGGATGGCAATTGGGTAATTTAGATTGTACTGTATGCCTCGAGCGTCCAAAGCTAAGTCCACACATTGATGGCATGCGTCGATGCATTGCGGGATTGCTCGGCGCTGAGCTGAATCAGATCAGTATCAAGGCAACCACGACAGAAAAGTTAGGGTTCGTCGGCTTGGAAGAAGGCGTCAGTGCACATGCGGTCGTTTTGATTGAGCGAGTCAAGCTCAAATAATGGCTTGAAAACCTTATTTTGGTTTTCTGGCTTAAATGTTTTTATTTCGAATAATTGGTTTTGCCAAGATCAGACGTCCCCTTCCTGGAATGGGTGTTTCGACTTTTATAAAGTGCATTACCTCACCAATCTTGAAGAAAAACAAAAATACAACTGTCATGAAACAAGTTCATCAACTCCTTTTATCCGCATCAGTCTTGCTTACAGTGCTCGTTTTTTCGAGTTTCTCAACGGTCTCTCATAACGATGCCGAGGTCCGTGATATATGCGTGAAGGTTCGCGGTAATGGGAGCTCTCTGGTCGAAGTCCGCGTAGGTCCAACCAACTCATCAGGTGCCTGCTGCCGTGGGGTTTCGAAAGATGCAACCGTAACAATATGTGGAAAGGAAGGGTACAACGTCTACGACTCAAATACCAAGCGACTGCTCTTCACACTCTCTTCGGCATTGGAAGGGGAGACCATTGACTTGAGAGGTAGGTAATCCTCGCGTAAGAAGCAGCTGAATGAAAATGATTGCAGCTGACAATAGAAAGAGAAAAATATAGGAAATGAGACAATTTTTGACATGGTGTGTGCTGGTCATGGGGGTAGCGACAGCTGCTGCACAAGGGCCTTCAGTCCAATTGAACAATACGCTCGACAGTAATGGGTTGAGCTCAGAGGTGACCCCGCTTCAAAGTGAAAACTTTTGGCGAGGAAAGACGTTTACGAGCGTCACATCAGACGCTCTCGGAACGACCAAGAGAACCCTTACTTTTTCTGCGTATGTCGAATCGGGGGAATATGAAGAATCATCGAAGTATGGGAAGGTCACGTACCGATTTAACGTCGTCTTCTCTTCATTGGAGAAGTTGACCATCGAGTATACGGCTTCATCCGATGCTGAAATGGCACCCTATGTCGTGGGTAAATCGGAGTCCATACTCCTCAATGCACAGGAGGGATCGATTTCGTTAGGAGGCAAGACCTATCGCTAATTCACTGAGCGGATACTTTACGATCCACTTTGGCTTTCATAGTGTCCAGGTTGGGCATCGCCATCGAAATGGACTTTAATCACCGCGGTATCCCGGAGTAAATCCACCTTGCCAATTTCAATGCGAATGATTTGGACGCCTGTGCGTTGTTCCAAATCCTTGATGAGCTCATCACGGCGTCCTTCACTGATTAAATCCACCCGATCGTAGATGACGACTTTGGTGGCGATGTGCCGGATTGCCCAAAGTCGATCCAAGGTGAATGTAATGGCCCAAACGGCCACGTTGGCTCCTACAATCATCGGCCAGCCAGCGGACTTCAGTGCCAGCGCATTCATGACAGACAGCGCTATGACAATGAAGAGATATGTCATCTCACGGATAGGAATGGCATCGGTTCGATACCGAATGATCCCAAAGATGGCGAAAAGCCCCAAAGCAAAAGCAAGATCTATTTCGACCCCGACAAGCAGATAACAAAGTAAAAAGACGGCTGTCGAAACTAAAATGAAGGAGAATACATAATCCCTTCTTTTCGATATGGCATGGTATATGCCTAAAACAATGATCAGGCAGGAAATGAGGTTTCCAGCAAAAGATAGCGCTAAGTGTAGAGCGGTTTCAGTCATTTCAGTTGATTTGTTCTCGCAGTTTTCGAATCCGTTTGATCACGGATCGGTAAGTACGAGTGGGCAGGTTTGGGTTCAAAAGTAATGTACCTACTACGTATTTGGACAAGCTTGTTTGTCGGCCTAGTGGGGTATGCTCAAATCGGAAGGCCTCCAAAGCGATTAGGAATGGTGAAAAGCGATTGATTCGAGCCTGTTTAATCTCCACAATAGCGAGGTCTCCGAGGCCATCTTGGTTCGAGTCGGATTCGAATAGGATGTCCGTATCCAAAGTGATCCGCTCCTCGCGCTCGTTGGATACCAAGGTTATTCGGTTGAATCCGCATGTCGTTTGGGTCAACTGAGGTCCCGCGTATCCATAATTCAGTCGTAAAAATTCAATTTCGTCTTCCGTCAATGCCCCGTTGCTGGATAATGCTCCTTCTCTTTCGATCCGAGACTTGAGCGTTTGTCCGTGAATTGTCTTTTCTTTCACCTCCATAAAGGCTCTGGAATTGGAGGCGTATTGTCGGATTCGCGCTTTGAATCGAATGTTTCTTCCTCGGGTATGGGCGTGGAGGGAACTGTATTCGGGGGTTTCGATGAACCGATTGATGTATGCAGATTGGCGAAGTCCTTCCACCTCCAGAACTCGATAGTGCGCCTTGCATTCGTCGATTAATCGAGGAATCCAATCCCTCCGGATCAAGTATTTCTGATCTAGGCGATTCATGAGCTCAGCTCCCTCGATTTCATTCAGATAAATCGGGCTGAGGTTGGAAAGGGAAGCTTGCAGGTTCACGAATCGGCAAGATACGTATTATGAGCAAAGCACGTGGGCGTTCTAAAGGGATAAATAGGTGTAACGATGACACGATAAGTTGAATTTACGCTGTTTCATATTTCACTTACGGTTTTCATCAGAACCTGGAAGCTATATTTGCACCTCTAGAACTTTTGGACGATGTCGACAAGTACACCAACCACCCGGCCCAAAGCCAAAGCCAAAGCGGGCAAGAAGCCGTCAAAAATGGCGAGCAAGTTGCCTCATGCACAGAAGGTATATCAGCGATGGTTTCGCGATATGTACCTCATGCGGAAGTTTGAGGAGCGATGCGGACAGCTTTACATCCAACAAAAATTTGGCGGTTTCTGCCATTTGTACATTGGACAAGAAGCGATCCTAGCGGGCATTTCCGAGGCCATTCGACCAACAGATCGAATGGTGACGGCTTACCGTGATCACGCTCATCCCTTGGTTCTCGGGACAGACCCGAAGTTTGTGATGGCAGAACTCTATGGGCGCAAAACCGGGACAAGCAAAGGGAAAGGCGGATCCATGCACATGTTTGACAAAGAGCGTAACCTTTTTGGAGGTCACGGTATTGTCGGAGGTCAAATTGGCCTTGGTGCAGGCATCGCTTTTGCAGATAAATACCGCAAAGAGGACCATGTAACGCTATGTTTCATGGGTGATGGTGCTGCAAGGCAAGGCATTCTGCATGAGACGTTCAATATGGCAATGACGTGGAAGCTCCCTGTCATTTTCATCATTGAAAATAACAAATACGCGATGGGAACGTCGGTGGAACGAACGTCCAATGTAACCGATCTCGAAACCCTCGGTGCGAGTTACCGCATGCCTTCTTTTACAGTGGACGGGATGAGTCCCGAAGCGGTTCATGACGCCATAAAAGAAGCAGCGGAGCGCGGCAGAAAAGGGGAGGGCCCAACGTTGTTGGACATCCAAACCTACCGGTACAAGGGGCATTCGATGTCCGATCCGCAGAAATATAGGACGAAAGAGGAGTTGGGAGAATTCCAAGGGAAAGACCCCATTGAATACGTGCGCAATGTCTTGATCACCCAAGGTTGGAACAGTGCAGAGGAACTTAAGGCGGTGGAAAAAGAGGTGAAAGCACAAGTAGAAGAATCCATTGAATTTGCAGAGAACAGTCCTTATCCAGATGCGAGCGAGTTGTATGAGGACGTCTACATGACCGAAGATTATCCTTTCGTCAAGGATTAATAAATTACACGAACACGACAGCGATGGCAGAAATTGTCCGAATGCCCAAACTAAGCGATACCATGACCGAAGGGGTGGTCGCTTCTTGGTTAAAACAAGTAGGGGATGAAGTCGAAAATGGCGAGATTNNATCGAAACCGACAAGGCGACGATGGAGTTCGAATCTTTTTTCGACGGTGTTTTGTTGCACATTGGTGTAGAACAAGGCGGGATGGCACCCGTTGATAGTTTGCTGTGCATTTTGGGGGAGAAAGGAGAAGATATTTCAACGCTTTTGAAAGAGGCTGCAGTGCCAGCGGAGGCAAAAGAAGAATCGCCCGCTCCAGTGCCCACCACGAAGCCAGCCCCAGCGCCAACTCCAACAGTTGTGGCGACACCTGCACCTGCACCTGCACCTGCTCCCACACCTGCAGCTGCTCCCGCTCCCGCATCAACAAGCAACGACCGACTTAAGGCATCTCCTCTCGCGAAAAAGCTTGCTGAGGAGCGTGGATTGAACGTAGCTCATATCCCTGGATCGGGAGAGGCGGGCCGTGTAATTAAACGCGATGTAGAGGCATTCCAGGCTCACGGAGGAAACGCTCAGACACCGGGTGTCGAGCGGTTTACTGAAGTGGGTGTGAGTCAAATGCGTAAAACAATTGCTCGGAGATTGTCAGAAAGCAAGTTCAGCGCACCGCATTTTTATCTCAGCGTGAGCATCGACATGGAGGCGGCCATGGCAACCCGCAAGTCCATCAACGACGAGGGAGAGGTGAAGATCAGTTTCAATGACATGGTGGTGAAAGCCGCAGCATTGGCGTTGAAAAAGCATCCTGTGGTCAACAGCAGTTGGTTGGAGGATCGCATTCGATACAACGAGCATGTCCACATCGGTGTGGCGGTTTCTGTGGATGAAGGTTTATTGGTCCCTGTGGTCCGGCATGCCGATGGCAAACGCATGTCGCAAATTGGTGCTGAGGTAAAGGACTTTGCAGGCAAAGCACGCGACAAGAAGCTGCAGCCGAGCGATTGGGAGGGGAATACCTTCACCATATCCAACTTGGGAATGTTCGGAATCGATGAATTCACAGCGATTATCAATGCGCCAGATTCATGCATTCTTGCTGTAGGAGGCATCAACCCAGTGCCCGTAGTCAAGAACGGCGAGGTTGTCCCAGGTCACGTGATGAAAGTCACTTTGAGCTGCGATCACCGCTCTGTTGATGGAGCATCAGGAGCTGCCTTCTTGCAAGACTTCAAGGCCTTTTTGGAGAACCCAGTGCGCATGCTGTCCAACGGCTACTGAGTTTGTAAGAACAGTATACAGAAGGGCTGACCTCAGGGTTGGCCCTTTTTGATTTAAGGGGTTGCAATTCTGTTGCAACAAGCCGACCTTCGACATCCACACAGGCATCAATTTACGCGTCCATGTCGGCCGAATTTGGAGACATTCCTATAGAATTTGTGAAAGGCATCGGGCCCAAGCGAGCCGAGTGGCTTCGTACAGAGCTCGGAGTGCATGCTGCGGGCGATCTTCTGGAGCATCTGCCCTTTCGCTATGAGGATAGAACGCGATTTGCTCAAGTATCGGATCTTGCTTCAGACGCTGTCGCCATCCAATTGCAAGGAGTCATTACGGGATTGACCCAAGTGCCTGCGAAAAGAGGCTTCCGGTTGGTGGCAAAATTTCAGGATGATACGGGAACATTAGAGTTGGTCTGGTTTAAGGGTGCCAAGTGGATGGCATCCCAAATCCCGGTCCAACAAAAAGTTATCGTCTATGGCAAACCGGCCAAATACCAGGGTCGATGGAATATGCCTCACCCTGAGATTGAGTTGCAGGAACATTTTGAGCAAAGAAAAGGCGGCGGGTTGCAACCCGTTTATAGAACCACGGAAAAGCTAACCAACCGGGGGTTGTCGTCTTCGGGGTTGGCTAAGGTGATTCGAACCTTATTGGCGCACCCCGAGTTTGCGATGGGGGAGTGTTTGCCCCAAGCGGTGCTTGAAGAGTTGCAATTACCGAACCGCACGGAGGCGTTCCGTTCAGCCCATGCCCCTGCGAATGTGGACGAGGCAGAAAGAGGCAGAAAGCGGTTGAAGTTTGAAGAACTCTTGCTTTTGCAGCTGAAATTACTTCGGCAAAAGCAGGCGCAAACGCAGGATATTCCCGGTGTAAGATTTGATCACGTGGGTGATTTGTTCAATGGCTATTACGCCAACCACATTCCGTTTGAATTGACGGAAGCTCAAAAACGAGTCATGCGGGAGATTCGGTCTGATTTAAACACCGGTTGGCACATGAACCGGCTTTTGCAGGGTGACGTTGGCAGTGGGAAAACAATGGTCGCACTGTTGACGGCATTATTGGCACTTGATAACGGTTACCAAGCATGTGTCATGGCTCCCACAGAGATATTGGCAAATCAGCACCTTGTTTCTTTCACCGAATCACTCGAAGGGTTGCCAATCAGGATCGAATTGCTCACGGGATCGGTCAAAAAAGCCCAGCGCAAGCCCATTCTTGAAGGCACGGCCTCGGGGGAAGTTCATATTTTGATTGGCACACACGCCTTGATTGAGCCTGGCGTCGTGTTTCATCGGTTGGGCTTGGCCATCATTGATGAACAACACCGATTTGGCGTTGCGCAACGAAGTAAGTTATGGGCTAAGGCAAATCCAGCGCCGCATGTCTTGGTGATGACAGCAACCCCCATCCCACGTACCTTGGCCATGACGGCGTACGGCGATTTGGATGTCAGTGTAATCGACGAAATGCCACCGGGTCGAAAGGCTATTAAGACGGTTCACCGCACGGATGAAGCCAGGCTTTCTGTTTTCCAATTCATGGAGGATGAGGTGAAGCGTGGCCGTCAAATTTATGTGGTGTATCCGTTGATTGAAGAAAGTGCAACGCTGGATCACAAAGATTTGATGGACGGATACGAGAGCCTTTCGCGGAGGTTTCCGTTGCCCGAATACCGCATTGGCATTGTTCATGGGCGAATGAAGCCAGAGGATAAAGACATGGAGATGGCCCGATTTGTTTCTGGAGTAAGTCAGATTTTGGTGGCGACCACTGTCATCGAGGTGGGAGTCAATGTGCCGAATGCGTCGGTGATGGTCATTGAAAGCGCCGAACGATTCGGGTTGGCTCAATTGCACCAATTGCGCGGAAGGGTTGGGCGCGGAGCGGAGCAGAGTTATTGCATCCTGATGACTGGAACTAAATTTTCCAAAGATGGCCGGACTCGGCTGGAAACCATGTGCCGTACCAATGACGGCTTTGAGTTGGCAGAGGTGGACATGGACTTGCGTGGACCCGGAGATCTTATGGGGACTCAGCAGTCCGGCATTCCAGACCTAAAAATGGCAGATTTAATGCGCGATCGTGAATTGCTGACAACGGCCCGTTACATCGGAAATCGTTTGTTAGAAGAGGACCCTGGACTCGTCAAGCCACAACATACTATCCTCAATGCTGCGTTGAAACGCAGGCAAAAGGGACGGCCAAACTGGAGCAGAATTTCATGAACTTGTCCTCATGAATGGAAGGTCCATCGCGGTGGTATTCGGATTTTTTTTGCTGGCCGGAGCAAGTGCTTGGGGACTCCTTACTCAGCGTGCGGCTGCACCCGTCAAAGAAGATCCCACCGATTGGGCTTCAGATGCTTTTGATGTTTGGGAACAACCTGCGGAATGGCCGAGTGGCTTAATCCCTGATGATTCTGCGGTTGTTGTGACCGCCTTCACCCGAACAGAGGATTCGACGGTGATCTGGCACACAGATTCGAAACCAAAAGCCGTGCCCGAGAGGTGTTCGGTTCAGGCATGGAAGGGAGGTTGGCTGGTTGGCGAACGGCTTGAAACTTGGGTCGACGAACCGGGTGCAATGGCGGAGAAGTGGCATCCACGGCACCTTGGAGTGACCAAACTATTGCGACTTGAAAACGGGCAGTTTCGTTCTTCTTACTCGACAACTCCGGCTGATCAAACCTCGTTGTACACGACGTGGGATGCCCCAGCTTTGGATGCTGGCCCGCGTGTTCCATTGCCCGTGGAATGGTCCGATTGGTCTCGGCGAATGACGGAAGAAGTGAGAGCGCAGATGATTGCAGTTGGAGCGTATCCCTTGGAAAGAATGCCGTCTCGCGATTCGTTATCGTGGATTGCTCAATCAACCTGGATGGAGGTGACTCTGCAAGATGGCACGCTCCTCCAAGCGTTTGGTGGAGTAGATTCTTTGGATGCAGTTTCAAGAGGAGGATCATGGGAAGAGGGGATATGGTATTTATCCAATGGACCTTCAGAGACATTGTGGGACAACATTCCGAAGTGCGGTAAGAGCCAACCGGAACCTCAAAAAGCAGTTGAGGTGAACTTTGATTTTGCCATCATCACGCCAACCGAGCGCAGTCGAGCCACACCTTTATCGGATGACCGATTGATTTGGCATGCAGAGCAAAGAGATGTCAGCTTGTCGGATGGGGTGGGTGCACTTTCAGGAATTGCTCAGGCTGTGCAGGTGGCATCTCCACGGAATTTGCTGGGTACAGCTCGCAATCATAGGTCCGGTGCGTCGATGGAATTGATTTGGGAAGGAGAAAATGTGGTGGCCTCTACCAAAGGAGATCCTGTTTGGTCTTGGCCAGTTGAGACCACTAAGGCGCCTGAAGTTTGGGAGTTGGACCTGTATCGAAACGGTAAATTTCAAGTGGCGATTGGCGCAGGTCAAAGGTTTGATATCGTCGATGTGCTTGGACGCGAGGTGCCCGGATATCCAAAACGGTGGTCGAATGGGTTTTCTGCATTTGCGGTGTTTGACTATGACCGAAATCGGCAATATCGATTTGTGCTGGCGACGCCAAGTGGCGAATTATTCAACTTCAGGAAGGAGGGGGAACGGACGCCGGGCTGGAAATTCAAAGTTCAAGCGGACCGTTACATTGTCAACCTCTCTCACCTGCGTGTGGGACCGAAGGATTACATTTTTGCGGGACAGGATGATGGTTCTATGCGTTTTCTGAAGCGCACTGGCGAAGACCGATTTAACTCTGATGTGTTGCTCCCATTTGCACAAAAGCCAGCGTTTCGACTTGGTAAGGACATCGAATCTTCAACGGTTTTATACATCGATGCAGAAGGATGGGTCCAGGAGCAGGTTTTGGGAACCGAGGAATACACAGGTTTGAGCCGCATGACCCGCGGCCAATCCGTGCAGGTAAAGGATCGCACAGGAGATGGGATTCCCGAGGTTGTCGTTCGAACGGATGAAGGCGAAGAGTGGTGGAATGCACGCAATCAACGCATTGCAGTGCAATCAATCGCGGAGGATTGATCGGCTGATCACGATTTTTTGGACTTCAGATGTTCCTTCGTAGATCTGCGTGATTTTCGCATCCCGCATCAATCGTTCTACGTGATACTCTTTGACAAATCCGTAACCACCATGAATTTGTACCGCTTCAACGGTTTGTTTCATCGCCACATCGGAGGCGTAAAGTTTTGCCATGCTCGAGGCCAAGTCGTAGTCTTCGCCTGCATCTTTGAGGGCAGCAGCCTTCAAGACCATCAGTCGAGCTGCCTCAATCTGCGTCGCCATGTCCGCCAGTTTGAATGCAATGGCTTGGTGCTGATTGATGGTTTTGCCAAACGCCTTGCGCTCTTTGGAATACGCCAACGCCAATTCATAAGCCCCAGATGCAATGCCCAAGGCTTGCGCGGCAATTCCGATCCGTCCACCTGAGAGTGTTTTCATCGCGAACTTGAACCCAAAGCCGTCTTCTCCGATGCGGTTTTCTTTCGGGACTTTTACATCTTGGAACATCAGTGTGTGGGTGTCCGAACCGCGGATGCCCATCTTGTCTTCTTTTGCTCCAATCATGAAACCGGGCATGTCGCGTTGAACGATGAGTGCATTAATTCCTCGGTGGCCTTTTTCGGTGTCAGTTTGAGCAATCACCAAGTAGGTACTGGCGCTGTTGCCATTCGTAATCCAGTTTTTGGTACCATTGAGCAGGTAGTGATCTCCGCAATCGATGGCGGTTGTCACTTGGGAAGTGGCATCCGACCCAGCCTCTGGTTCACTCAAGCAAAACGCTCCAATTTTCTGTCCGGATGCCAGAGGTTTTAAGAATTTCTCTTTTTGATCCGCTGTACCAAATTCCTGCAATCCGTAACATACCAATGAATTGTTCACGCTCATGCAAACGCTAACAGACGCGTCTATTTTGCTGATTTCCTCCATGGCCAACACATAGCTCACCGTATCCATTCCACTGCCACCGAACTGCTCACTGACCATCATTCCCATGAACCCCAATTCACCCAATTGCTGAATTTCCTCGGTAGCGAATCGTTGCGCATTGTCGCGATCGATGATGGAGGGCTTCAGTACATTTTGGGCGAAGTCACGTGCTGCGTCCCGGACAGCGATTTGTTCTTCAGTCAGTTCTAGGTTCATTTCCTGGATTCTTTTGGAGAAATTGCTCCATATTGTGCTGCAAAGATAGGAAGTCTCGGACCGTTCGATATGAAACTAAACACCACAGCTGTTAACTCTCAAGCCCGAAATAGGAACTTTCGTGTTTTGGGCATGATGAGTGGAACATCAATGGATGCGCTTGATTTGGTGATCTCAGAATTCGCTTGTGGCGATGAGCCTGAAGGATGGTCGGGTCGGATATTGGAATCAACGGAGGTTCCTCTCGGTGCAATTTGGCCCGCACGATTTGCTCAATTGGCCGCGGGCTCAGCCATTGACTGGTTCGAGTGTGAGCGTGACTGGACCCGCTGGTGCGCGAAGGCGATTCAGGGGGCAATGGATGTTCAGCAAGTTGATTTGGTTGTGTTTTCAGGACAGACGATTTTTCACCGTCCAGAGAAAGGTTGGACGGGTCAGTTAGGCAGCGGAGCGGAGTTGTTTGCATCGCTCGGCGCGACGGTCCCAGTTGTGAGTGATTTGCGGAGTGCCGACGTGGCGCTCGGTGGGCAAGGTGCACCGCTTGTGCCCGTTGCTGATGCATTGCTTTTCAGCCAATACGAAGCGTGTTTAAATCTGGGGGGATTTTCCAATATCAGCCTGCAGGAAGGAGGCCTAAGAAAGGCATGGGATGTGGGGCCTTGTAATTTGGTGCTGAATGCATTGGCCCAGCGAGAAGGGCTTGCGATTGATTTAGACGGTCGGTTAGCTCAGTGTGGTCAAATTATTCCTGCATTGTGCAGGGCTTGGAGTGAATTGCCGTACCACGGGGAGAAGATCCCAAAGAGTCTAGGAGTGGAATGGCTGCACCGCTCATTTTGGCCTGTATTGAAAGATTTTGAGAGGAATGGCCGACTTGGGACCTCTGACTTGCTCGCCACAGCGACGGCTTATATTGCTTCCGAAATTCGTTTGGATGCGGATGGAAAACATACGCTGATAACGGGTGGTGGAACGTTCAATGGCCACCTGATGAGGGCCTTGACCAAGCCCGCGGATGTTTGCATTCGCAACGTTCCGGTTGATGCTGTGGTCCCATCCGCAGAGATGATCAAAGGCAAAGAAGCCCATGCATTCGGATTTTTGGGTTTGTTGCGGTGGTTGGGTGAGGCCAATGTTTGGTCTTCTGTAACCGGCTGCAGCGTATCGCATCTGGGGGGTGCATTGTGGGGGAAGAACGCTGTATCTTCGCCCTCGCCAAATGCAATGAAAAGATCATGAAAGAACTGCTCAAGGCCTACGAAAACCGACCTCCTGAAATTGTTTTTGAGTGGCAAGACGCTGAAACCGACGCGAAAGGATGGGTCGTTATAAATTCGCTTCGCGGCGGCGCTGCAGGAGGAGGAACAAGGATGCATCCGACGCTCGACCGAAGAGAAGTGGAGAGCCTTGCAAAAACAATGGAAATTAAATTTTCCGTAAGCGGCCCTCAAATAGGAGGCGCCAAATCGGGCATTGCATTTGACCCCAATGATCCCCGTAAAAAAGAAGTCTTGAGGCGCTGGTTCGCAGCGGTTACCCCGCTTTTGAAAAGCTATTATGGTACCGGAGGAGACATGAACGTTGATGAAATTCACGAAGTTATTCCTTTCACCGAAGACTGTGGGATTTGGCATCCACAAGAGGGCGTTTTTAACGGACATTTCAATGCCAAGAATGCGGAGAAGGTCAAACGGATTGGTCATTTGAGACAGGGCGTTTCGCAAATGGTGGAGGATCTGAGCTACACTCCGGATGCTACCCGCAAATACCGTGTGGCAGATTTGATTACGGGGTACGGAGTCTCGGAGTCAGTTCGTCATTTTTACGATGTATACGGAGGCAGCATTAAAGGCAAGCGAGTCATCATCCAGGGCTGGGGAAATGTCGGTGCAGCCGCCGCATACTTCTTGTCTGAATTGGGTGCGATGATCGTTGGAATTGTTGATCGTGCTGGTGGATTGATTGTGCCGAATGGCATGACACCTGAGGAGGTTGCCCATCTTTTTGAAACAAAACATGGCAATAGCTTGCAAGCCACGAATATGTTGAGCTTCGAAGAAGTTAATTCCCGAATTTGGGACGTGCCCGCAGATGTGTTTTTACCGTGTGCTGCATCCCGATTGGTCACGCAAGATCAGTTGGATCGGATGGTAGGTGCAGGGGTGCAAGTCATCTCAAGTGGGGCGAATGTCCCATTTGCTGATGAAGAAATTTTTTACGGTCAGGTTGCTGAATCTGCGGACATCGCGCTTGCCGTGATTCCGGACTTCATCGCAAACTGTGGTATGGCAAGGGTTTTTGCTTATTTAATGAGCGATGCCCAAGTCGACATGTCCGATTCGGCCATATTCAACGATACGTCAGAGACCATTCGCCGTGCCTTAGTTGAAACCCATGACCGGAACCCTTCGAAAACAAGGTTGGCAGCCACGGCCTTTGAAATTGCCTTGGAGAAACTGATGAATACCAAAGGAAATTAAGGTCCAGGTTCGTTTACACCGCATGCGCTGTTGTAATTTGAGCCCTCAATACCCGCAAGCAGATGGAAATTCTTGTACTCGTGATTTTTGTGGTTGGTTACCTGTTCATCGCACTGGAGCACACGTTCCACATTGATAAGGCAGCCAGTGCGCTTTTGACGGGTACCATCTGTTGGGGGCTGTTTGTCACGGGAGTTCATGAAGTTCCGGCGCACTTGGTTGCTGAATTTGAGGCATTCAAGGAAGGACTTATTGTAGCGTCTCCACAAGCACTGCACTACTTTTTGGAGCACCGCTTGCTCCACCACATGGAGGACATTTCATCCATTTTGTTCTTTCTGTTAGGGGCCATGACCATCGTTGAGTTGGTAGATGCGCATGAGGGCTTCTCGGTCATCACAGATAAAATTAAAACGACCAAAAAGGTCCGGCTGGTCTGGATATTGAGCATTTTGACGTTCTTTTTTTCAGCCGTTTTGGACAATTTGACGACCTCCATTGTGATGGTTTCTTTGCTCCGTAAATTGATTGATGACAAAGAAACGCGTTGGCTTTTTGCCGGAGTTGTCATCATCGCAGCCAATGCAGGTGGCGCGTGGTCTCCCATTGGAGACATCACGACGACGATGCTGTGGATTGGAAATCAGCTTACTTCGGATGTAATCATCCTGAATTTATTTATCCCATCCCTCGTGTGCTTGCTCGTCCCGCTTGGGATTCTGAGTTTTACCATGAAAGGGGATGTTCGACGGCCCGATCAAATCAAAGATTACAAAGATCCAACCACGCCTGGTGAGCGCAAGTTGGTATTTGCCATGGGTGTGGCTGGTTTGCTCTTCGTCCCGGTATTCAAGACGGTTACCCACCTCCCGCCTTTCATGGGCATGATGCTCTCTTTGGGCATGATGTGGGTGGTCACCGAGGTGATTCACCGCAGCAAGAATCACGAAGAGCGTGATCATTTGTCGGTGATTGGCGTCTTGCGAAAAATCGATTCTGCTTCGGTGTTGTTTTTCTTGGGCATCCTCCTGGCCGTGGCCTCTCTTCAAGAAATCGGGCATTTGATCACAGCCGCAAGTTGGCTGCGTGACACGATGAGCAATGTTTATGCGATCAACGTCACCATCGGATTCCTGTCCGCTATTGTAGACAACGTACCACTCGTAGCCGCGTCAATGGGCATGTACGATTTAGCTCCAGCGTCGAGTCAAGGATGGGATGGCTATTTCGTTCAGAATGGTGTGTTTTGGCAATTTCTCGCTTACTGCGCTGGAACTGGAGGGTCTGCCTTAATCATCGGCTCTGCGGCGGGCGTTGCAGTAATGGGATTGGAGCGCATCGATTTTGTTTGGTACCTGAAGAAGATCAGCTTGTTGGCCATCGCCGGATACCTTGCCGGTGCTGCGACGTATTGGCTGATGTTCCACTAAGCTCAGCGGTAGACACCGCTCCTTGGGAACAAAGGTTGTGAACGAAACGCCGTCGAAAATTGATTCTTTTTGGGGAATCACTCTCCAATAATTGCAGGAACTTACTCGTTTGAACAACGGAATTTGAACGAGATTTCCTCATGAAGACATTTATGTTATTACAGTCCTTGACTACGGGCAATGCGGTGGCTGAATCGGTTGAGCCTATTCAGGAAGTGGAAGTGAGTATTTTGGACCTCATCCTTGAGGGTTCCAGCGGATTAGGCGGCGGTGCGGTCATGATTTCCTTGGCACTGATGAGCATCGCAGCGATTTATTTGTTCTTCGAGCGCACCATGGCGATTCGCAAAGCAGAGAAAGTGTCCCCCGATTTCATGAACAAAATTCGAGACTACATCGGACAAGGAAGTTTTGATAGCGCACGCAACCTGTGCCAAGAGTCGAATACGCCCATGGCGCGCATGCTCGACAAGGGCATTAGCCGCATCGGAAAGGACCTTAAGGACATCAGTGTTTCCATTGAAAATATAGGTAAGCTGGAGATTTACAATCTCGAAAAGAACCTCAGTTCTTTGGGGACCATCGCCAGTGCCGCACCCATGTTGGGCTTCTTGGGAACTGTACTTGGAATGGTCCAAGTGTTCGTGGACATGGAACAAGTCGGGACGGTGAGCGTTGAGCACATTTCATCGGGCACGAAGCAGGCCATGATCACGACAATCGCAGGATTGGTGGTTGGAATCATCGCTTACATGGCATACAATAACTTGGTCAGTAAGGTGTCGAAGGTCATCCATAAAATGGAGTCGACGACGATCGAATTCATTGATATTCTTGAAGAGCCTGTCGCATGAACTTAGGTCAGCGAAATAAAATTAACGTGTCCGGCAGCATGTCGTCCATGACCGATTTGGTGTTTTTGTTGCTCATTTTTTTCATCATTCTATCGACCTTGGTGAGCAACGGTGTCAACGTGGAATTGCCCAAGGCCAAGGGGACCACGTCCGTTACATCAAAAATGACGTTGAGCATTAAGCCCGATGGGAGTTACCACCTCAACGGAGGGCAAGTGGCCTATGAAGACCTGGAATCTTTGCTTCGCATACGCATGGAAGGGACTGCGGAGCCCGTGCTTTATTTGCAAGTGGATGAGTCTGTTGCAACGGGTAAAACCGTTGAGGTCATCGGCATGGCGAAGGCCAATGAGTGGAAGGTCATGCTCGGTGCAACGCCTAAAAACTGAGGAAAGGAGCATGCAAGCTGAATTGGAACAACGTCGACGAGAAATCGAGAAAAAGGACCGCTTAAAGGCTGGAGCTTTGGCCTTCCTATCGTTTTCTGCTGGGGTGGTTGCGTGTTTCTTTTTGGTTGCATTTACCAAATCCATACCACCCCCGGGCGAACAGTATGTTGCTGTTGGATTTGCGGATCTAGGCGATGTGAAGGAGGCTTCGGGTGATGTGGAATCAGAGGTGCCTTCAGAAACCGTAGAAGAGGTCATTCAGCCGGAGATCGCTCAAAGTGACGCCATAGCAACTCCCGTTGAAGAAGAGGTGGTCACCCAATCCGAATCGGAGGTGTCCGTTCCATCCAACCCTGAACCGATTGAATCAACTGAACCAGAACCAGAACCAGAGCGCCAAGTGAATCCTCTGCTTACCAATGCGTTATCCAGCTTGTCACAGAGCGGAGGAGGAGGGTCGGAAGGGGAGAGCGATGCAGGAGCGGGAAACGAGGGCACAGACGAGGCGAAGATTGATGGCCGAGGGGTGGTTAGTGGAGATGACGGTGACAACGTACTTGATGGTGGGACGATCATTGGCAGACCGATTCAAAAGGAAACTCCGCACGAAGAAGGCGTGGTACGGGTGAAGATTTTGGTGGACAAATACGGCAATGTGACGTCTGCGACCTATGATGGAACAGGGTCCAATACGGCCGACACGGAATTGATCGCCATGGCTTGTCGCGCAGCGAAAACATCCACATGGTCAGAAAACCTCGCCAAGCCCGTGCGCTCTGGTTTCGTGACCATTCGATTTGAATTGGAGTGACGTACGGTGAAGCCACCGATTGGTTGTTCAGCCAATTGCCCATGTTTCAGCGCCAGGGCCCAGCCGCCTATAAAGCGGACCTAAAAGGAACATTCGATGTTCTTGAGAAACTAGGGCGACCTGATTTGAAATTATCCAATGTCATTCATGTGGCAGGAACCAACGGCAAGGGTTCGGTCTGCACAGCTGTTGCCGAATCCTTGCATCATCAGGGCAAACGCGTAGGATTGTTTACTTCGCCGCATTTACTGGATTATCGTGAACGCATGCGGGTCGATGGCGCAGTGCCATCGGAAGAATGGGTCGCAAATTTTGTTGGTGCGCATCGCCACGTGTTCGATGGTCCGGAAGGGCAGCCTTCTTTTTTTGAATGGACCTTTGGTATGGCGATGTGTTGGTTTGTGGAATCCGAAGTGGATGCTGTTGTTTTAGAAACAGGGATGGGTGGACGTTTGGATAGCACCAACGTTTTCCGCGCCCCATTGTTGACTGTCATTACCAATGTGGGCTTGGATCATGAGCAATTTTTAGGGTCGGATATCCGATCGATTGCTCGCGAAAAAGCAGGGATTATCAAAGATGGTATACCGGTGGTCATGGGTCGGATGCGGCCAGAAGCACAGTCGGTGGTGCTTGCTGCCGCCAGTCGCATGGGGGCGGAGACTCATTATGCAGCGGTAAGTCAATCGCTCAACACCGAAGTTGACGGCCCCCATTGGCCAGAAAACCGTGCGACTGCGCACAAGGCCTTGGAAGTGCTAGCTTCACTCCAATTCGGAAAGGATTTGGTGGTCCCGTCCATTGAGTCCCTCTCAAAAGATTTGCACTGGGGTCGGTGGCAATGGTTGAAGCCGATGGGGTGTGCAGGTCGCGTATTGGTGGATTGTGCGCACAACGTGGATGGGTTGGACCGAACATTGGCTGCTTTGGCTGCTTTGACTTTTACCAGATGGCATGTGGTCACGGGTGCGGTGGCAGACAAGGATTTAACGGGGTTGTTGACCCGGCTTCCGAAGGAGGCGAATTATTATTTCTGTGCAGCAGACATCCCACGAGCTTTGCCTGCCCAGCAACTAGTGGACATGGCAGGTAAGTACGGGTTGCACGGTGCAGCTTACACTTCTGTCCGTGACGCTTACACGGTGGCATGCAAATCGGCCAGCAAAGGAGAGTTGGTATTGGTTTTGGGCAGCATTTTTGTGGCTGCGGAAGTTCTTGCCAGCGAAGCGAAGAGCAGTTAAGTCACGCCATCTAGAAGAGGGATTTTCCCGTCATTTCGTCTGGTTGGTCGACTTGCAGTAAGTGGAGAATGGTCGGTGCGACATCTGCTAGGATGCCATCATTCAGCTCAGAAACATCGGGCGATAGTACAACAACGGGGACGGGATTGGTCGTGTGGGCTGTATGCGGCGAGCCGTCCTTGTGCCGTGCGTAATCTGCGTTGCCGTGATCGGCAATAATGACAAATTGGTACCCGTGTTCCAGTCCTGTTTCAACGACGGTCTTCAAGCATTGATCCGTGAATTCCACTGCCTCGACTATGGCGTCAAAAACACCGGTGTGGCCGACCATGTCTGGGTTGGCGAAATTCAGGCAAATAAAATCTGGTACCGCATCTTTCGCTCCGCTCATAGCCGGCACAATGAGGTCGACGATTTCATTCGCAGACATTTCCGGTTGCAAGTCGTACGTTGGCACCTTCGGGCTGTGCGCCATCAGCCTGTCTTCTCCTGGAAAAGGGGTTTCTCGGCCTCCGCTAAAAAAGAAAGTGACGTGGGGGTATTTTTCCGTTTCTGCAATGCGAATTTGCGTTCGTCCAGCAGCGGAAACGACTTCACCTAGCGTTTTTTGGATGTTGGGTTTGTCATAGATGACATGAACTCCGTTGAAGGTGTCATCGTAGTTCGTCATGGTGACGTAATGCAGCTCGAGAGGAGTTAAGTGAAATTCCGGTCGAGGTGCTTGGGTGAGTGCAGAGGTGATTTCTCGGCATCGGTCCGTTCGGAAGTTGAAGCAGATGACTACGTCGTCCTTTTCGATGTTGGCGCCCTGACCAACGATGAATGGCCGAATAAACTCATCGGTGACCCCTTCTTCATAATGTGCTTCAATGCCCTCCAATGCCGTGTTGTAACGGTCACCCTCTCCGTTGACCAACGTGGAATACGTTTGTGCAATTCGCTCCCACCGGTTATCCCGGTCCATTGCGTAATACCGACCGTGCACGGACGCGATCCGACCACCGGTCCGTTTGAGAACGGGTTCAAGTTCGGCCAGGTAGGTCGCTGCCATTTGGGGAGAGGTATCCCGGCCATCCGTAAATGCATGAACAACAAAATCATGAATTCCAGCAGCTGAGGCCGCTTCGCAGAGTGCCTCCAAATGCGCTTGTTGGGAATGCACTCCTCCTTGGGACACCAGTCCCATGAAGTGCAGGCGGATTCCGGTGTATTTGGCGTGAGCAAACGCCTGTTGAAGCACAGATTCTTGGGCAAATGTCCCGTCTTCTATGGCACGATTGATGCGCAGGAGGTCTTGGTACACGATTCGGCCTGCACCGATGTTCATGTGCCCGACTTCGCTGTTGCCCATTTGTCCTTGAGGCAGCCCAACATGTTCGCCATCTGTGCGCAATGTAGCGTGGGGTTTCTCTGCCAATAGGCGATCCATAAAAGGCGTCCGTGCCGCATCAATTGCATTGGTGCTATCCTTGGTTCCAATTCCCCAACCGTCTAAAATGATAAGCGCGCAGCGTGAAGAATGATCGGTCATGTGTTCATTGGAATCTGGGTGGTAATGAGGCACCCCCCCCGATCACTGTCTGCGATCGTCAGGGTCCCGCCGTGCATCCGAATAATTTGGTGAGCTAGGTACAAACCGAGGCCTGTTCCGGAAGTGTCCGAATTGGGGATGCGTTCGAATTTTCTCAAAACCGCTTCACGCTGATCTTCGGGAATACCCGTTCCACCATCGTCAAACGTACAAAGCAGAAATTCATCCGATCTCTCTAAGCGAATAAAGAGAGGGGCCTCGGCTTTGCTATACTTCAGTGCATTCTCTACCAGATTGCCCCAAGCGAGTGCAAGTGCATCCTCGTCTCCCCGCAATAGGCCAAGCGCTTCGTCAGGCTGCTTGACCTCAATGATCCGGTTTTGAAAGGGACCTGTCCGATGCCGCGCGATGACAACCCTGATGGCTGATTCTGCATCGAAAGAGGCGAGGGTCATTTCTTTTCCAGAAATAAGCCGGTTGTTTTGAAGGATATTCTCAACGCGTTGTTCCAATCGGTGCAATCCGGCCGTGGCATCCTGTAAAAGCTCAGACTTTGTATCGGCGTCCCAGTCGTGTTTTTTAAGGGAGTCTATGGCCAATTGAGTCCCAGCTATGGGCGTTTTTAATTCATGGGTAACGGCCAAAAGAAAATGACGTTCTTTTTCGGCCCGAGCATGTTCACGCTTCAAACCTCGCCAGATAACGACAAACCCCCATGTGAGCAAGCCGAGGAACACGGCCCCTTCTCCAATGATCATTCCACTTGCCCGGGAAGAGACCGTCGAATTTTCCAATGATTCGATGGTTTGGTGTTGGCGAATTAAGAGCCAAGCCCACCAGCTAAACTGGAGCAGAATGTATCCTCCGAGCAGTCCGGTAAGCCAAGCGCGTTGATCGGGTCCAAACCTGATTTTCCACATGGGTCAAAATTAGTCAAGTACGAGGACATCCCGATGCGGATGGATCAGAATCGGACGGCTTTAAATTCCCTCTTCAAGTCGGGGTTCCGCGTTAGCAATCCCCATTCAAAAAAATCAACGCGTAAGGTCCATTCGGGCTGAGCGCAAATTGCTTTCCAAGCGGATTCCATGTCACTTGACCAATGAATGTCATCGCAAACAATGGCGCCTGATGGTGAGAGGAAATCAAGGCATTCTTCGATGTAGGACAGCAAAGCTTCTCCGCGGTGGTTGCCATCGATGAAGATCAAGTCGAACCCGTTGCTGTTTTGCAACGCTGGAACGAGGGTCTCCTTGAAAGGACCTTCATGGAGAACGATGTTCGTGATGGCGAGATCCTGCCACGTTTTTTGAGCTGCGGCCGCAACGGTTGGATTTCCTTCCAGCGTGCAGACGGACGTGCAATGTCTCGCCAGGTATGCAGTCGTGATCCCAAGTGAAGTGCCCATTTCGAGAACGGCTGTGGCTTGGAGGTGCTGGGTGAGCGCAGCTAGTGCGCGGGCATGCTTGGGGCGTTTTAGGGAACGCCGTGCTATGGCGGAAATGGTTTGGATATTTCCCGTCGATCCCGCTCCGTAATCAACCTGCGGAACCGCAAAGTGATTTTTCTTCAAGGCCGTTCTGTACGCTTCGATATCTGCTCTGTGTAAATGTGGGTCGCGCATGGAGTCCAATAAATCAAACAACCACGGACTGTGAATCGATTGCCAACTCACAGACTGTTGCAGCCATTTCCAGAAGGAAGAAACCCGTTGTAACATCCCTTTTTTCACTGGATCAAAAGTAGTGCGTTGAATCTGTGAATTTTGATTTATCTTTGGCGCCCCGTAAGGGCGATTAGCTCAGTTGGTTTAGAGCACCTCGTTTACACCGAGGGGGTCGGGAGTTCGAGTCTCTCATCGCCCACATTTTTCATTGAAAAGCCTGCTCCCTGAGTGGGCTTTTTAATTGCCTTTATTTTTGGTGAAAGCGTCACAGCGAAGTTTCCATTCCGTGTTTTGGTGAAACGAATCGAATGGTGCTGTCATTTCGCTGTTCAAACTTGATTTTGAAGGTGGTTGGAATTACGAAGGCTTCCATCTTTGGGATGCTGTCCACATGGCCATTGTTGCCGAATCCTTCGGGACATTCTTCTCGCGCAGACGCGCAGTGTGCAATGCCTTTGGCGAGATCGATTTCCCATTCTACTTTCTCATCGCATAAGGAACCCCAGTAGGACCGATGCTCACTGAGAATGATATCTTCTCCATCAAAGCGGTACCCATCTTCCACGGACCAGCGCCAATTGCTACCGCCGTAATGTGAGATGAAAAGTTTTTGGTCTTGGATCGCGATGTCATCGAATGGATCGCCAACAACGCCACCTTCTTCACTGTTTAAAATCGGAGATTCAGAAAATTTCCAAAGCACCCACTTCCCGAGTTGTTTTTGAAAAATGACGACCAGCCGTTCTCGTGCACCATCGATGATTTTGGGTGTTTCGACGGCGGCCACAAATTCATCTGATCCGTCACCGTTTAAATCCCCCAAGTCGTGTTCCAAAATGTCGATGGAGCTTGCTCCAATTTGGTTGGCAATCATGTCAGACGAAGGCCCAGCATAAACCAATTCTTCATGGGTGACCAAACGCTGGGCAAGGGAGCATGATGTGGCCAGTGCGAGCATTAAAAGGGCGCTGCTCATCACGAAGAATGGTTGCATCAACGGCGCTTTCGAGTGATGGTAAGCGGTCCACGGAAAATTTCGTTATCGGACCGTCGGAAGATGTAGTAATAGGTTCCTTCCGCAACGGGTTCGTTGTTAATCCGTCCATCCCAGCTTCCGCCGTAATCATTGCTCAAAAAGATCAGGTTGCCCCAACGGTTGTAAATCTCCATCCGTGAATTAGGGAACCCTTCAATGCCTGGAATGCGAAAGAAATCATTCGTGCCGTCGCCGTTTGGTGAAAAGACGTTAGGGATCTTGGTGTCACATGCGATAATGGAGACATTGAGAATGGCCTCTGAGCCGCATAAGTCAATGACCCAAACGTCCATGTCACCTTGCGTCAAACCTGCTTGAAAATTTCCCAATGGGCCGATGAATGTGGCCAATGTATCAATTGGATCTGGAGTCGAGCTTGCATCATCAATGGAGACAAAGGCAGAATCTTGCGCTGTTCCTGTTGCGTCGTAGTTGGAGTATTGCCATGTGTAGAAGTTGTATGCTTCCGTTCCGCCAGCTAAGCTCAGGTCGCCTTGGATTCCCAAGCAAACTTCTGGACTGCTTCCAGTGATGGGTTCATAAAGAGGATATGTTACCTCGACTTGCAGATCATTTTCAATGCCACAGGCATCTGTTACGGTCACGGTCACCTGTTGTGATTCGTCAAAACTGACCGTTTCGGTCGGATCTTCACCTCCGGTGGACCAGTGATAGAAGAATGGCCCAACACCTGTGCTTATTCCCGTTTCAAGAAGCACGTCATCTCCCGCACACAAAGGATCCGTTACCTGCTCAACGTAAGCCACTAATTCGGGGGGCATCATGTAGGTGATGGTTGCAGTTTGTTCGTTTCCACACACGTCAGAAACAATTACCTGGGCAGCTCCTGGCTCATCGGTTTGGAGAACATTTACCGAGAGTGTGTCGTTGGGGCCGGTGTTCCATTCGAAGGTGAATGGTCCGTAGCCTCCAATGGGTTCAACTTCCAAAATAGCCTCGCCATTGCAAATCCCGACAGGGGTTTCGTACTCCAATACAGCCGGTTCGAAATCCTGGATTACCAATGTCGCTGATCGCAGGACAGAATCGCCACAAAGATTGATGTAGAGGTATTCAATGGTTACAGTTTCAGGTCCTTCAATTTCCGCATCAGCAATAACAAGCAAAGGGATTTCGTAAGTGAATTCACCTTCTTCCATAATCACCTCTGGCTCGATGGTTTCGTAATCCACACCATTCGTTGCCGTTCCTGAAATGGTCACATTCAATGTGTCCGTGTAGCTCGCGACAGGACGGACGACTTGGAAGATGGCATCATTGCAGGATTCTACCACGGTGGTGTCGCCGGCAAATATTTGGTTGCCTGAGATGGAAGCGGTAGCCACGATGTCGAACGCATTGGATGAAAAAGACCCACCTTCGATGAAGACAGCACTGTCAAAAGCGGTGTCACCAGCGTCTGCGATGGCTATTTTGATGTGGTATGTTTGTCCACATTCAACCGAGGCCTCTGCCTTCAAGACGACCGTGAAGCCATCCAGTTGCGTGGCATTCGCATCGCCGTTGGATGCATTGTCAACATAATATGCCGTGTTTTCCGTCCAATTCGGATCGACTTGGTTGCAGTTGGCCGCAGATCCGGAGCCACCCACATTGCCATTGTTGACTGAATTGATGGTAACCGGCGTATCATCCGTATTGGGTATAATGGCGAGGTTGATTGCATTGTCGCTATAGGCTCCGTTGATACCCGGCCCACTGAGGAAAAAGCCAAACGCATCGTTCACTGAGCCACAGACATATTCGTTGTATTCGTCGCTGCCAAAACTGTAATTGAAGCTGAGGGAGTCGCCGGTGGGAATAAAATCAAATTCGAGTACTGCAGCATCGTTGGTATTGAACGTGGATAGTTGATCTAAATCGGGGTCATTGACACCAAAGTTCCCTCCTCCTGTCGTTGAACTCCCAGAGTTGTTGGGACCGATGACGTTGGTGCAGCTGCCCGTGGCCATGATCATCCCATTTGCGATTAAGATGTTCGAGTTATTCGCGTCGAATGAACCGATCTGGTCCAAATCCCCCGTATACGTGATATTGAAGATCTCTACGCCTTCTCCGAGAAGGATGGATGCCACTACCTCCTCTGCCGTCAAACTTTCATCAACGATGAGTTGCGCTTGACCTGAGATTGAAACTGCAAAAAGCGCAAAGGCTGCCGCGCAATTTCGAATTGTTATCTGACGTAAAATCATGGTGTTTATCGCGGAATAAGGTAAACATACGAAGCAAACTGTGTTGCAATTCTGGAGGATGGAACAAATACGAACAAGGTTCATTGCATTTCCAACTCTACCTTTGGCAACGTGAAAACGCTTATTTCAATTGAAGGGTTGCGTAAGACCTATCAAATCGGAACCCAAGTGGTGCACGCCCTTGATGGATTGGATTTGACGATTAAAACCAATGAATATGTTGCCTTGATGGGACCTTCAGGCAGTGGTAAATCGACATTGATGAACGTGCTAGGCTGCCTGGATTCACCGACATCGGGGATGTACCACTTGAACGGCGAAAATGTCGCGAACCTGGGTGAGGATGCACTTGCTGAAATTCGCAATCGCGAGATTGGCTTTGTGTTTCAAACATTTAACCTCCTTCCGCGTTATTCGGCACTCGAAAACGTGGCGTTGCCCCTCATATACGCCGGTTTATCCAAGCGAGAGCGATTGCAACGTGCCGAAGATGTTTTGGAGATGGTCGGTCTGAAGGACCGGATGGTCCATAAGCCCAATGAACTCAGTGGCGGGCAGCGTCAACGTGTGGCGGTTGCGCGTGCTCTGGTGAATCGGCCTTCGATTATTTTGGCAGATGAGCCGACGGGCAACCTTGATACGAGTACCTCCATGGAAATTATGGCGTTGTTTGCTGAAATTCAAGAGGCAGGTAACACCGTCATTTTGGTGACCCACGAGGAGGATATTGCGGCGTGTGCAAACCGCATTGTGCGATTGCGCGACGGAAAAGTGGAATCAGCAAACGTTTAATTCGGGTCGGGTGCCGTTTCTTTGCATAGAGGCACGTGCCACAGGAAAAATCACGGAAAGAGCATGCAACGAGAACGCATTGTTAATCTGCGCGATGAAGCGCACATAGGAAAAGAAGTTCGGGTCCAAGGCTGGGTGCGGACGTTTCGAAACGATCAATTCATAGCGGTCAATGATGGGTCTTGCCTAGGAAATTTGCAATTGGTCATCGACCGCGAAGCGACTTCGGATGCCTTGAAAAAGCGGCTGACCACCGGGGCGGCCATTTCAGCGACAGGCGTTCTGGAGGCCTCGCAAGGCCAAGGCCAGGCGACCGAACTGCGGGTTGCCGAATTGCACATCTTGGGAGATGCGGACCCCGAGTCCTTTCCCATTCAAATGAAGCGCCACTCTATGGAGTTTTTGCGTGAAAAAGCCCATTTGCGTTTCCGAACGAGCACATTCGGGGCGGTATTCCGAGTCAGGCATGCGTTGAATTTCGCCATTCATAAATTTTTCACGGAGGAAGGCTTTTTTCAAATGCACACGCCCATCATTACCGGGAGTGATGCCGAAGGAGCGGGTGAGATGTTTCAAGTAACGACGTTGGATGTGGCGAATGCGCCGAAAACGCCGGATGGTGCGGTGGATTATTCGAGTGACTTTTTTGGAAAAATGTCCAATCTGACGGTAAGTGGTCAATTGGAAGCCGAATTGGCAGCGATGGCATTGGGACAAGTGTATACGTTTGGCCCGACGTTTCGAGCGGAAAATTCGAACACTTCGCGCCACCTCGCCGAGTTTTGGATGATTGAGCCCGAGGTAGCTTTCGCTGATTTGGCAGACAACATGAAACTTGCGGAAGCCTGTCTAAAATCCGTTCTCAGCGATGTACTTGGTCGGTGCGATGAAGATTTGGCTTTTTTGGAAAACCGGGAACGCGATGCTGAGAAGCAGTTGCCCCAAGACCAACGGCATGATGTCTCGTTGCGCGAACGGCTGCAAGCGGTGGTGGATGCCCCATTCTTGCATGTAACGTACACAGAGGCAATTGACTTGCTTCAACGCTCAAAACCGTACAAGAAGAAAAAATTCAAGTACCCGGTCGAATGGGGAGTGGATTTGCAAAGTGAACACGAGCGTTGGTTGGTGGAGAAGCATTTTAACGGGCCGGTCATCATCACGGATTACCCCGCTTCGATCAAAGCGTTTTACATGCGCCAAAACGACGATGGTAAAACGGTCGCAGCCATGGATGTTTTGGTTCCTGGCATCGGTGAAATTATAGGAGGAAGTCAGCGAGAGGAACGATTGGAAAATCTTCAGGCGAAGTGCGCTGAGTTTGACATTCCAGAAGAACATGTTTGGTGGTACCTCGATACCCGACGTTTTGGTTCTGCCAAGCATGCAGGTTTTGGCATGGGTTTTGAAAGGTTGGTTATGTACGTGACAGGAATGACCAACATCCGGGATGTCATTCCATTCCCACGGACTCCTCAAAACGCAGAATTTTAAAGCCCACCGCCATGCTCAGACAAAGCCTTCAACAGAAACTGCTCCAGAAGCTATCGCCTCAGCAGATTCAGTTGATGAAATTGCTGCAGCTGCCGACCACCGAGTTGGAGGTTCGGATTAAAGAGGAATTGGAGGCGAATCCCGCTTTAGAGGAAGGGCAGGAGCAGGAGTGGGAGGATGAATTTGAAGAGGATCATCCAGAAGATCAGAGCGATTCGATGGAGGAATTTAATTTCGATGAATACCTCGATGATGAAACTCCGGAGTACCGTCTGAGTGCGCGCAATCACGGCGCGGACCCTGACGAGAAGACCATCCCTTTTTCGGGGGGCACTTCGTTTTTTGAGCGATTAAATGCGCAGCTCGGTTTGCTCGACGCACCGGAATCGGCCCGAGCACTTGCGGATCATATCATTGGAAACCTTGATGAAGCCGGATACCTCCGCAGGGATTTGGAGAGCATTGTGAATGATTTGGCATTCACGGAAGGCATTGAAGTGGAGCGTATTCAATTGGAAGAGGCCTTGTTCATTGTGCAAAGTCTTGATCCTGCAGGAGTGGGCGCTCGCGACTTAAGGGAGTGTTTGCAATTGCAGTTGCGGCGCAAGTTCGAGACAGAGTCGGCCTCTAAAGGCCTTTTGTCACGTCGCATCGCTCAACGCATCGCTTTGGAAATTCTCGAGTTTCATTTTGAAGCATTCTCAAAGAAGCATTTTGAGCGCATCCAAAAGAAGCTGGACATCGATGAGGAAGGCCTCAGAGATGCATTAGAGGAGATTACACAACTCAATCCCAAGCCAGGAAATTCAGGAGCGGAATCCAACCGTGGCACAGCGGTCCAAATTGTTCCGGACTTTCTTTTGTCCGTGGAGAACAATGAACTTCGGTTGCAACTCAACCAACGCAATGC
>DBBR01000059.1:39331-39868 GCA_002292325.1 Flavobacteriales bacterium UBA979
CACCATGCAAGCCATCATCGATCATCAACATGCGTACTTTATTTCAGGAGATGATACGGATTTGCGGCCGATGATTCTGAAGGATATCGCAGATGTCGTGCAGATGGATATTAGCACGGTGTCGAGAGTTGCCAATAGCAAATACATCCAGACGCCCTACGGTACTTTTCTCTTGAAGTCATTTTTCAGTGAGAGCTTAACGACTGAAACAGGGGAGGAAGTGAGTTCTCGTGAGGTCAAAAAAATCTTGGAAGAGGCAATCGAAGCGGAGAATAAGCGAAAACCTCTGTCGGATGAAAAGCTGGGCCAATTATTGAATGCCAAGGGCTACAACATCGCCCGACGCACCGTGGCCAAATACCGGGAACAGCTCGGAATACCTGTTGCGCGTATGCGAAAAGAACTCAGCTGATGTGGGCCAAATGGATCTCTGCAATTTTGCATCCTTTGTTGATGCCTTTGGTGACCTTGGTGTTGGTCTTTGGGATGGACCCGTATTTGCAATCCTTGCCCCACGTGTTTGTCTACATGGGGGTG
>DBBR01000026.1 GCA_002292325.1 Flavobacteriales bacterium UBA979
GCAGCAGAGGAAGCACCTGCAGTTGAATCAGCAGGAGAGGAAGCACCTGCTCCTGACGAGACCTCTGAAGAAGACGAGAAGAAGGATTAATCCATCCGAATTTGCTCATCTCATTCGATGATACTGAAAACGGGAAGCATAGCGCTTCCCGTTTTTGTTTTCAAAAGGTATTTGTTTTCACAATGAGGCAGTTTAGATGATGAAAAATCACCGTCTTTTTTTATCTGACGCTCAATGCCTGAATTTATCTTTGTTGCATGACTCTAGTATCTACACCGAAAGTTCCTGCCGTCATTCTTTTGGCGGATGGCACGCGATTTGAAGGCAAAGCCATTGGCGCAATCGGCACGACATCGGGAGAGATCGCATTCAATACAGGAATGTATGGCTACCAAGAAATTTTTACAGACCCCAGCTATCACCGACAGATTCTGGTGATGGCTACGGCTCACGTGGGTAACTATGGAGTGCACGGAGAGGAGGTTGAGTCCGATCGCGTGCAGATTTCTGGTTTGGTCACGAAAAATTTCTCATCCATTGCCAGTCGAGTAGGAGGCAACGGTGCGTTACAGGAATACTTGGATCGAGACGGTGTAGTCGGAATTTGCGAGGTTGATACCCGCGCATTGGTTCGTCACATCCGTGAGCAGGGGGCAATGAACGCCATCATTTGCAGTGATGGAACGGACGAGGCAGAATTGAGAAAGCAATTGGCCAATGTGCCATCGATGGAGGGATTGGAGTTGAGCAGCGAGGTAACGTGCAGTGAACCATACGAGGTCGCACCATCGATTGAGAACGACAAAGGGTTGACTGTTGCACTCCTTGACTTAGGCGTGAAAAAGAATATCATACGCTGTTTAACCCAACGCGGTTGCCGAGTTCACGTATTTCCGATGAATACATCGCTCGAAGCGATAACCGACATCAAACCTGACGGTATCATGCTTTCGAATGGCCCTGGCGATCCAGGTGCTATGACTGAAACCATTGCATTGGTCAAGGCTTTGGTCGAAACTGGACGGTGCATGTTTGGTATTTGCTTGGGGCACCAGGTCCTCGCATTGAGTCAAGGGTTGAAGACCGTAAAAATGTTTAATGGCCACCGCGGGGTGAATCATCCAATCAAAAACTTGATTTCTGGCAAGGCTGAAATAACCTCCCAAAATCACGGGTTCGTAGTTGATCGAGAGTCGTTGGATCGGCATCCTGGAATCGAATTAACACACATCCATCTCAACGATGACACGGTGGCAGGAATTGCGTTGAATGACCGACCGGTGTTTTCTGTTCAATACCATCCGGAAGCATCTGCTGGGCCGCATGATAGCCGGTATTTGTTCGATCAGTTCGTTGCGAACATGGAACGTGCGGTCGTCCCCGTTTGATTCAGTACCTTCGCGCCGGTTTCGACCTGAATTTGGAAATGAACCAAATTCCTGCGCCCATGTGCGTTTTTAAAATGAAAACATTGAGATGAGTTACATTGATCAAATTCAAGCCCGTCAAATCTTAGATTCTCGCGGCAATCCTACCATCGAAGTAGATCTAGTCACGGGTGATGGTTGCATGGGGAGAGCGGCAGTTCCTTCCGGAGCTTCTACGGGAGTTCACGAAGCGGTGGAGTTGCGTGATGGAGGAGAAGAGTGGATGGGCAAAGGCGTGAGCGAAGCAGTCGCCAACGTCAATGATGTGCTGGCTGATGAGCTCATGGGCATGGACGTATTTGACCAACGTGCAATTGACCAAGCCATGATTGACTTGGACGGAACTTCTAACAAAGGAAAGATTGGTGCCAATGCGATTTTAGGTGTTTCTCTTGCGGCAGCACATGCAGCGGCTGAATGCGCAGGGCAGCCCTTGTACCGGTATGTTGGAGGTGTCAATGCTCATACGTTGCCGGTACCGATGATGAACATTCTGAATGGCGGATCCCACGCTGACAACAAAATTGACATTCAGGAATTTATGATCATGCCCGTTGGAGCGGAAACTTTTTCCGATGGATTGCGAATGGGTACGGAAGTGTTTCACACCCTGAAAAGTGTTTTGAAGGAGCGCGGCCATGCGACCAATGTTGGCGATGAGGGAGGGTTTGCACCCAATTTGGGATCCAACCAAGAAGCCATTGAAGTGGTGATTGAAGCGATTGAAAAAGCGGGTTACCGACCAGGTGATGATTTGCTGATTTCCTTGGATGCGGCAGCTTCTGAATTTTACCATGCAGAATCGAATCAATACGTCTTCGAATCAACGGGTGATCGAATGACTGGCGCTGAATTGGTTGATTTCTGGAAAGGATGGGCGGACAAGTACCCCATTGTGAGCATTGAAGATGGCTTGGCCGAGGATGATTGGGATGCTTGGAAACTGATGACGGATAAAATGGGCGATCAAGTGCAATTGGTGGGAGACGATTTGTTTGTTACCAACACCCATCGTTTGGCGCGAGGAATTGAGAACAACATCGCGAACTCAATTTTGGTAAAAGTGAACCAAATTGGAACGCTGACTGAAACGATCGACGCCGTGAGCATGGCCCACCGCAATCATTACACCAGCGTAATGAGCCATCGCAGCGGTGAAACGGAGGATACGACAATCGCAGATTTAGCAGTCGCATTGAATACGGGTCAGATTAAGACGGGCTCCGCAAGCCGATCAGACCGGGTGGCCAAGTACAATCAGTTGCTTCGGATTGAAGAGGAACTGGGGTCAGCGGCTATCTACCGTGGAAATGCATTCCGCGGATAAAGCGAACGGTACAATTTCGCTCGACTTATTGGCCTTCTTGGAAGGACTTCGTAAACGGCACCGGGTCTATTTGTCCCGGTGTCTGTTGCAATAGTCCATAGATCCGGAATTCCGTGCGATCGTTTTCAGCATGGTTATAGGATGCACATGGTTGTCCGGGAAGGCATTTATTTCGCAATTCATCGATTCCTTTTCCGACACTGATGAGTTGTTTGGAGGATACGCCAACCTTGAGCAGGAACGATTCAATTTCGATGGCCCGATTTTTAGAAATTCGGTTGTTTGGCTGATCAAATAAATCCCAATTGGATGCATCTTCATGGCAACGAATTTCAAGAAAAACATCGGGGTTAAGCTTCAAGAAATCTGCCAAGTCGTATAGGACAAATTGGGATTTGCGATCCAGGGCATTGGAGGGGTTCCAGTCGATTCCTGCCAGTTCAAATGGGGTTCCTCCCATCCATTTGACAGAAAACCGCTCGTCGTTCAGGGTTTTGATTTTGGCCAATTGTACGTCCCAAATAGGCTCGGCAGTTTCGGTGGTACGAACCGTGCGTTCTGTAATGTATCCGGGCAATTCACAGATGACGGAATAAGCTCGATTGGACGGGAGATCCAATTGGAGGGTTCCATCAAGTTCAGTTCGGGTCTGCCAAGCAGATCCATCCCGCATGTCAATCCATCGAATGGGCACCCTTGGAAGGGCAAGACCCGTAGAGTAATCTGTGATTTGAATCGAAAATGGTACAGTGGACTCGGTCGCCTCTACACGAAAGATTTCATCAACTCCGGAGCGGTTGGAACAGACAAACCCGTGGATGTCATCGGATTCCATGACGAGACCAAAATCGTCTGCCATGCTGTTGATCGGAAAGTTGAGCCGGACCGGTGCAGTCCAAGCGTCGCCATCTCTCCAGTGACGGGTTTCGGGCAGAACCTCCGTGTCAATTTCGGTCCAAAATACGTCCAGTCCCCCCAGTGTAGGGTGGCCGTCGGATGCAAAATACAAGCGTCCGTTGCTGTCAAAGGCGGGGAATACATCGTCTCCAGGTGAATTCACCTCCGGTCCCAAATTGAGCGGCTCTTCCCAAAACGTTCCGTTGCGTTCAGAAACCCATAGGTCCATTCCACCCTGTGCTTCAGGCGACGGAAGATCGGTGGAGAAGTACATGCGTTTTCCATCCTGCGAAAAAGTTGGATGGGCGAAGACATAGCCCTTTTCCACAAATGGAAACGGTCGAGCCTCCCCCCAATCTCCCGAGGCTAGTCTTTGGGCCACCATGAGTTGGTAACCACCTTCCTGAGCATCGCCGAACCAGCCAATGCCATTGGCGGTTTTTTTGGAGTAGGCAATGGCTTTTGCATCGGGTGAAAGGCAGACCATGCCGTCGTGTTCCGGCAAATCCCAGGCTACGACATCCCGTGCTTTCATGGTGTGCATCTGACCCGGTTTGAGGTCCAGCGCCCACATTTGATTCCGATCCAGTCGAGCTTTGTGATCTACCTGTCCCCAACGAAAGGGTTCACTTGAAAAGTACAATTTATCTCCCGTGATGTGAGGAGCTGAGGTCGTTTCCAATCCCGGAAATCTCAATGCGCTGATTTCCCAGTGCCTGTCGTCTTCGGTTACGTGAAGTTGATTTGCGCATTGGCTCCAAATCTTTTGGACGTATTCGGGGGTTGATTCACTGGCCATAAGGGATTCCAGAGCATCAGCAGCTTCCGCATACTTCTTCTGATTCATCATGCACTTGGCCCAATTGACTTGGTCTTCCACGGTCAAAGCAGTGCGGTAACTCAATTCCTCATATGTCTTTTCTGCGGCGACATAATCGACCATCAACATTTGGGTTTTGCCCAATAGGCGCCAGCTCATGGTATCATTCGGCCATTGAGCCAATGCTTTTTGGAAACCATCAGCAGCATCAGCGTAGCGCTCACGCTCGTACATGCGCAATCCTTTCCAGAAAAAACGAGAGCCGCAAGAATTGAGCAGCAAGAGAGCAGAAAGGGCTAATGCAGGTCCGGTGAAGAATCGAGTCGACCGAAGAATGTTCATGGCGTCAAAGCTTTTTGGATTCCGGTATGTGGAACCTCTTCAAGCAATGATAGCCGATTTGTTGAGGAGGTTTACGACGCTTCAGAGGCGTCTTTCCACAATGCAAGGTGGGATAATGCGATTCCTGCAGCAACGGAAACGTTCAAGCTCCCGGTTTTTCCAACCATTGGTAAACGCAGTTGTACCGGACAATTGCGCTCGACTCCGGGCGAGATTCCGGTCTCTTCGTCACCCATGACGAGACAAACGGGCCCCGAAACCGGAGTCTGATGAAACGAAGTCTCAGCCTGTTCACTCAATGCGACAGCCGTGATTCCGTTGGCGGCCAAGTCTTGAAGTGCCTTTGCCATATCAGGGACGCGGGCTACAGGAATCCTCAGGAGGGCACCCGAAGAAGATTTGATCGCATCCTCCTGAATGGGGGCTACGCCAAAAGAGGGGATGATGAGTGCGGTGGCACCAAAGCACTCCGCGCTTCTTGCAATGGCACCAATGTTTCGGACGTCGGTCACTCCGTCCAACGCCAAAAAGAACGGTGACTCTCCTGCCTCATAAGTCTGGGCTACCAACTCATCCAATGGGTGGTAGACAATGGGAGAAAGAAAAGCGACAATGCCCTGGTGGTTCTTGACCGTAATGCGATGGAGTTTTTCTTTTGGAACACGTTGAACCGGTATGTTCAGCCGCTTCAGTTGGCTGAGCAATGCAGAGGTGCGTTCGCCTTTTTCGTCTCGTTGAATGAGGACCCGTTGAAATTCTTTTCCCGCCTCCAACGCTTCTTGCACCGGATGCCATCCCATCACGTAGCTCCCTTTCGGCGGACGTTTCGGACCGGTATACGGAGGTTTTTTACCTCCTCTGTCCGAATCCGAATTGAATGAATTTTCGGAGCGAGAGGAGCGGGGAGAGGGAGGGAGATCAAATGGCATGGTAAGCGAGAATCAGTTGGCCAAAGGTACCGGCAAATCAGTCTGGTTTGATTCGTCCGTTGCGCCAATTGGTGACCATGCGGTCCCATGGCGGCCTAAATTGGATGGATCGATTGAGTACATAGAAGTTCTCATCCCACGGATGTTCGACATGCAAAAAGCGGAATGTAATGGCATTGGCAGATCCTTCTTCGCCGTAGATCCACCACTCACTGTCGATTGTGCTGCGAACTTTATCGGGAATTCCAAAAACAATGTGGACCATTCCACGGTCGGTTCGCCATCCTGGGTGGATTCCGCTAAAGTACCGATTGGCCTCCTCAACGCGACCATAGTATGTCTTAATCAATTCCGCTGAAGCTCCTTTTTCATTGCCGCAACTCAACCAAAATGCATCCAGGGAAGCTTTGGGGTCGGATGCATTCCTCATCCGGTCAAATTCGGCACGAGTCGTGATGTAGCGACTGGATTGAATCATGAGGTTCAAATCCCGGACGAGTGGATGGTCAGCGGGCATCCCGTGCACGCGATGTGCTACGCGAAGCTTGTTGAGTGTGGTTGGTTGTCCGACTGCGTTGATGCCAGGTTGGACGATGTATCCGTTCCATCCTGACTCGTCGGTTAGCCATTCAGATAGAATCGCAGGTTGAAGGGTGTCTGATTTGTCTCGGCTGCTGGAAAACGGCGGAGAGGGCATGGATGCGGGAACCGCTGCGCTTGCATGCTGCCATCGCGTATTGGAAAGGCTGGAGAAATAAAGGGTGTCACCGATGATCGCCTGGCCTCTGTCAACGGGCCATCCGTCGCTGTGAAAAGGGGTCCGTGGAACACCAGGCTGCGGAAGGGGGACCTTCCAGGAGGTTGAGGTATTTCGATGCAAGTCCTCCATCTGCATCGGCACTAAATTGGTGCTTTGGTTCCAGTTTACAGCGAAATCAGCCAAGGCCACACGCCAGACCCGACGGTCCATGGGTGGGGCAAAATCGACCAAGGTATCGCGCCAAGTCACCTCAAAAGTGCCCGCGTTGAGTCGCATGTGCGCGGTAAAGGGTGACTGGGGAGAATTTCTCAAAAACAATCCTTCCTCTCGGCTCCACTCGAGAAAGATCTCGACCGAATCAATGCCCAAAGGAAGCACGGCACACTTGGGATGAATAATATTCGCCTCGAAGTCATAGGGACGCTGGTTCGCCTTTCCTGCAAGGGGACCGGAGCCACCGCAGCCTGCGCAGATGAGCACGACCGCTGCTCCAAAGATTGAAGCCGCTTTATTCATTGGATGGCTCGACTGGTTCGGGTTCAGAGTCCAAGGAAGATTCGATCAGGAAGTCTTCAGAAATTTTTGTTTTGACGTGCACACCGAGCTCCCGCATTTGTTCCGCCTGATAAATGGCTCCTTGCCTTCCTTGCAATTTGGTCAGCGCATCATCATACGAGGATTGAGCTTGCCCGAGTCGGGTTTTGATTTTGCCAAATTCTTCCAGAAAGAGGTTGATTTGGTGGTACAATTTACTCCCGCGCTCTGCAATTTTTTGGATGTTCGCTTTTTGCTCCTCTTGTTGCCAAACGTAACTAATCGTGCGAAGTGTCGCGATCAGTGTGCTTGTAGAAACCAGCAGTACATTTTTTCGCAAAGCCTCTTCTTGCAACGACAAAAGATGAGTTCCTAGGGCAACCCAGGAGGCCTCGACGGGCATGAACATCAGGGTGTAGTCGGTGCTCTTTCCATAAAGCTGAGCGTAATTTTTATTGCTCAACTCTTTGATGTGAGAACTCACGCTGCCCGCGTGAAGACTTCTTTCTCGTTCTACTTCTTTGGGGTCATCAGATTGAGTCATGCGCTCATACGCTGTAATGCTCACTTTACTATCGATGACAAGCACTTTGTCGTCGGGGAGGTAAATGAGGAAGTCCGGGCGGAAGAGGCGACCCTCCTCATCGCGTTGAGTGGATTGCTTTGAAAAGTGAATGCCTTCAACAAGTCCAACCTGTTCGAGGATGCGTTCGAGCTGATATTCACCCCAATCCCCTTGAACCTTGCTTTCACCTTTGAGCGCATTGGTCAGATGCTTCGCCTCAGTTTGAAGGGTTTGGTTCAAGGCAAAAAGCTTCTCAAGTTCTTTGTCCAATTGCCCCAGTTGCTCGCGTTCATCGCCGTAGAATTTATTCATCTGATTCTGGAGCTCGACGAACTTGTCTTGGATGGGTTTGACTACGGCGGACAGGGTCTCTTTGCCCCCTTCTGCCAGATGCTGCTGATGGCGCTTTGCGTTTTCTTCGATGATGTTACGGGCCAACAGGTCAAACTCTTGGGTCATCTCTCGCCGGCGATTTTCTTCTTCTTGTGAGTAATATTCGAATTTCTGTTCAGCCTTGCTTTTATCCGCTATGGCAGCTTGCAAATCACTCCGCACATCACTAAGCTCCTCTCGAGCCCGCGTCAGATCTGCTTCCATCTGATCGCGCTCAAATTGAGTTCGTTCAAGGTCCAGGTCCGTGGAAGCGGAGCCACGTCCCGTTTTGCTCAGTTGCCGGGCAAGCCAGAAAATTCCAGCTGCGAGTGCTGCGAGGATTAAAAACAGGATGGTGATAAGTTGTGAAGACTCCATGCGCAAAATATACATCTAAACGTAACCTTCGTCACGCTACTTCCGTACGGATACCAGAACTTTTAACAACCGCAACATGCAACGGTTTTTTCAATATACCATAGGGCTGATTTTAGCAGCTTCCCTTTTAGCTTCTTGTGCGACAAGTTATTCCGCTTGTTCCGCATACGCTGAAGTGGAAGTGTGCGACTGATCAAAGCCAATTGAACGCAATGATCTTTTGCGTGTCCGGGTGCAACGAGCGTGCCACGGGACACGCCTTTGTCGTGCGCTCAAGTATGGTTTTCTGCTGATCTGTAGCGCCGGGAATACGGAGGTCCAGTTGGATTTCAATTTTTGCAATCCGACGAGGGTTTGAAGCCATGGATTTCCAGACTTTTGCGCTCATTTCAATCGGGTCAAGCCCCATGTCGCGTGCTTTGATTCCCATGATGGTCATGACGCAGCTGCAAAGAGCGGAGCTCACCAAGTCGGTGGGTGAAAAGGCCTCGCCATTTCCTTGGTTGTCAATGGGTGCGTCCGTGATGACTTCAGAGTTCGATCGCGTGTGCGTCATGCGTGTGCGCAGGTTTCCCTCGTAGACGGAACGATAGTCAGGTGAAGTGTTATTCATGGGGGGGCATTCTTAAGAGTTGCAAAGGTGCATTTCAATTCCACCTTTCCGCGCTAAATTTGAACAATGTTGTCCTCAAGATTCTCACAAAACGGGTTGGGCCTCGGAGCCTTGTTGTTCTGCCTGTTCTTCTGTGCGTCTGCAAGTTGGGGTCAATCTGAAGGGGACCTATTGACGGGCGATCAAGCCGTGTATCGAGATGGAAAAGTGGACGTCCCGCTGACCGACGATGTTCATTTCGGGGTGTTATTCCACACGCAAGGGGTGGGGGTGACTCTCCGGCGGGGGTTTTACCAGCATGCATTTAAAGTCCGAAGCTTTGGCGCAGATTTCGCGTTTTTCAAGCATCCCAAAGAAATTAAAACATCCAATCCCGTCTATGACAACGGCCGGCCGTATGTCTACGGAAAACAGAATACGCTGCAGGTTTTACGTTTTTGGTTTGGAAGCCATTCACTCAAAACAGAAAAGCTCAGGAAAGATGCGGCAAGGTTCAGCACGGCCTGGAAAGTAGGCGCTTCGCTTGGCATATTGAAGCCTGTCTACCTCGAAATTGGTTATCCGGATATCCCGTATGATTACGTGGCTACTGAGCGTTACAATTCATTGGAACACTATTCAGATAACATTTATGGCCAGGGGCCTTGGAGCAGTGGCTTGGATGAGTTGAGTGTGACACCGGGAGTGCACGCCAGCTATGCCTTGGACTTCGAGTACGGCAACGAGCGATTCATGCCCAAAACATTAACAGCGGGCATTGCTGCGGATGCTTTTTTAACTGCACCTGAGATATTTGCAGACCGATTTGAACAGAACAACCGCCTGTTTGTCACATTGTTTGCGACGTTTGAAATTGGACGAAATTGGACCCGCTGAACCGGAAGA
>DBBR01000067.1 GCA_002292325.1 Flavobacteriales bacterium UBA979
GATTTATTTGTTTTCGGCCGTCACTTCCAATGGTGAATTGTTCGAGGGTGAAGTCAACTGGTGGACCGGTGGATCCAATGTGGGAGAAGGCAATCCGTTTGCGTGGACATGGGATGTGGAAGAACCCATGAATGTAGGGATGTGCTTAGGTTACAGCAGCTGGGATGCGGGCGGGCAAGATTGCCCGGGGGGTGAGACGTGTACGGAGCTTGAAACTTCCGAAATGGGGTGTGAAGAAATCCAATTGGTGCTGAACGGTGAATGGACGGCTGAGGTTGATTGGGCCTTCGAATTGGGGTTTGATGCGGTCATTGACGGATTCGAAATTGCCGGTTGGTCGTTCGACTCCGATTGGTCTGCAGACGGCGTGATTTCGGACACCCTCAACCTCTGTGTACCACCCGCTTGTTTCGACGTATTTTGGGGATGGGATGCAGCGGCTGTAGATGTGGAATCTTTGCTCCTTACAGTGCTTCTTGATGGGATGAACCCCATCGTGTTGTTCGACTGGTTCGAGCCCTATGCAGATGTCGACTTTGGCTTGTCGCCTGATTGTTTTGAAGCAGTGTCTCTGACAGAAATCCCGCATCAGAGGGCTCACGTTTGGCCCAATCCAGCGGGAGAGTCCATTCAGTGGACCCTTCCTCATTCTGATCAACCGCTCCAGCTCACCGTGCATTCCCTGGATGGCCGGAGGCTTTATACGGATCAATTATTTGGTCGTTGGGGTCGATTGGACGTCACGGATTGGTCCGATGGATGGTATGTTCTTTCTTGGGAAACTTCCGGGCACGCTCCGATGATCCATAAAATCTTTGTTGTGCATTGATTGCTCTGGACATCTGTCTTTTACGTCAATAACCCGGTGGAAAAGCAGCTGCCAACAGCTCTGAAACGGATGCGTTCTGTGGTTTGTCATGCCTTAACTTCGCGGACGCAGCCCCCTAAGGATTGCATCTATAAGAATGACGTATCAAAAATTAAACAACGGAGTTGGATGGTCTGTGTGGGCACTAGCGACCGTTGTATTTCTATCGACGATCGAACCAACCGCCAGTTTTTGGGATTGCGGTGAATTTATAGCGTCCGCTTATAAACTCGAAGTGGGTCACCCTCCTGGAGCACCGTTCTTCATGCTCTTGGCGCGGCTCCTGATGATCTTCAGTACACCAGAAACAGCTGCAGTATTTGCCAATGCTTTATCTGCATTAAGTAGCTCGTTTACGATTCTGTTTTTGTTTTGGAGTGTTACTCACCTGTCCAAAAAACTGATACAGCGCGAGTCGGATTCGTTGACTAAGGCAGAAATGTGGGCTGTATTCGGATCAGGTGCCGTGGGCGCTTTGGCATATACGTTCAGCGATAGCTTTTGGTTTTCGGCGGTAGAAGGAGAGGTGTACGCACTGTCTTCGTTGTTTACGGCATTGGTGTTTTGGGTAATTCTGAAGTGGGAAAATGTCGCGGACCAGCCGGGGCACTTGCGTTGGATTTTGATTATTGCCTACTTGATGGGATTATCCATTGGGGTTCACCTATTGAATTTGCTGGCGATTCCGGCCATTGCACTGGTGTATTATTTTAAGAAATATCCTTTCACCTGGAAAGGATTGGTGGTGACAGCACTGGTGGCTGTAGCCTTGCTTTTGTTTGTGCAAGAGGGACTGATCAAAGGCGTTGTGAATTTAGCGGGTCGCTTTGAATTGACGTTTGTGAATGACTTTGGGATGGGCTTTAACTCCGGGGTCTTGGTCTATGCCTTGGTGCTTGTTGCCTTTTTGACAGCTGCGATTTGGTTCACTCACCGCAAGGGCTGGTGGGCAGTAAATACGCTTGTGCTGGGCATGACAATGGTGTTGATTGGATACTCAACGTTTGCTGTAATTGTCATTCGAAGTGCGGCAAACCCTCCGATGGATGAGAACAATCCTGAAGACCTCTTTTCATTGCTTTCGTATCTGAACCGCGAGCAATACGGTGATCGACCGCTTGCTTCGGGCCAATATTGGGGCAGTCCACTTGATCAGTCAAAATCCTATTCAGATGGAACTCCACGCTTTGTGAAGAGTTTCAGCATCATTGAGGATAAAGGCAGGGAAGTTCGGGTCAAGTCCTTCAGGACCGAAGGTGGTGCGCAGTCTTGGATGGAAGAAAATGGAACCAAGCGGATGAGAATTCAAGAGGAGTATGTCGATAGTGGCGAGAAGCGCGGCAGTAAAGCCAATTATGACCCACGATTTACGATGCTTTTTCCGCGCATGTACTCGGGCACTTCCAATCACATTCAAGCGTACAAAAGCTGGAGTAACTACAAAGGCTACAATGAATCCACCGGCTTTCAAAGCCCGATGTCAGATGAGTTGATGGGCCGTTCAGCCTTCGAACAACATGTAGCGGAGGTTTACCTGAGCGGATCCATGTCACAGCAGGATTTGACACGTGCAATGAACGGTTTGTTTCGTTTGTATAACCGAAGATTCGAAGAGAATTTTGAAGTGGCGTCTGCCAATGAAGTATTGGTTCGAGATCCGCAAACGGGGAATATGCAGCGTGCACCATTGGATTCGCCAGGCATGGCAACAACGTTGGCCCAAGTGCTTGTGGATGATCTCGCTTCCGGGTTGACTCGAGGCAAAGATTATGTCCAACGATTGGAGAGTCAAAAGAATCAAATCGAATCAGAAATGCGCAGGGCTTTGCGTCGGGCAAATCAAACCGGATCGCAAGATGACGCCAGAGCGGCTCGTCAACTGCAAGGAATGTTGGATCGTGTTGAAACTGACTTGAAGCCGAGCATGGGTGAAAACCTTCGTTTTTTCAGGGATTATCAAATAGGCTGGATGTATTTCCGCTACTTCCTTTGGAATTTTGCGGGTCGCCAGGATGACTTCCAAGGCCACGGTGATTTCTTGGACGGCAACTGGCTGAGTGGTGTGAGCGCGATCGACGCTGAACGGTTAGGGAATCAAGACCGGTTATCGGAGGTTCAAAAAGACAACAGAGGTTTCAATCGATTTTATTACTTGCCCCTGCTGCTCGGTATTATTGGATTGCTCTTTCAGGCATTCAGAGATCCGCAACAATTTTTGGTGGTTGCGGCGCTGTTTATTTTGACGGGACTGGCCATTGTGGTTTACTTAAACCAATATCCTTTCCAGCCGAGGGAAAGGGATTATGCTTTTGTAGGTTCATTTTATGCTTATGCGATGTGGATTGGATTGGGGGTTTGTGCACTGTTTGAATTTGCCCGAAGCATGACGATCAAAACGGCGGCTCAGATCGTTGGTTCGGCTGCTGCTGCAGGCGTGGTCCTTTATGCGATGGAATTGGCATCGGGTGGCAATCACGCAATGAGTTATAGCATTTTGTTCATGGCTGCTATTACTGGAGGGCTGATTGGCCTAGCACTGACCTTGCAAAAAACGGGAATGCAGGAGGCCTCGAGAGCGCAAGTCATGCTGGTGCTTTCTTTGTGCGTTCCTGCTCTCATGGCGAGCGAAGGCTGGGATGATCACAGCAGAGCGAGACGGCACACAGGGGTTGATTTCGCCAAAAATTATTTGGACTCTTTGGAACCCAACGCCATTTTATTCACCAACGGCGATAACGACACTTTCCCGCTTTGGTATGTGCAGGAAGTTGAAGGGTATCGAACAGATGTTCGGATTTGCAATTTGAGTTTGCTGAATACGGACTGGTACATCGACCAAATGAAGAGACAAGCGTATGAAAGTTCACCACTTCCAATTGCCATGAGCGAGGAGAGTTACCGCCAAGGAACGCGGGATTTGGTGGTTTTGGATAACCCAAGAGATCCGAACAATCCCTACATCGATTTGGCCGATGCCCTCGAATACGCTCTAGATGATAAGAACATGCGTGAGTTTGGTGGAGGGAAGAAATATGCGGTGATTCCATCAAATAGCTTTCGAATTCCAGTTGACAGCGCGCAGTTGGTGAAATTTGGCGTGTTAGATTCAGAAGAAATGGCCAATCGAGTGCCTTCCATTGAGTTTACGTTATCGGGATCCAATGGGTCGCCTAAGTCCTACATCCTCAAGAATCAGCTTGCGGTGTTGGATATGATCTACAACAACCGGTGGGAACGTCCGATTTACTTTGCGGTGACGACCGGCCCTGATAGTTACATGGGACTCCAGGAATACTTCCGGCTGGAAGGTCTGGCTTACCGATTGGTGCCCATTCAGTACCCTCCAAATCCGAACCCCAATGCCTTTGGTGGAGTGGCCAGCGACAAGATGTATGATAACGTCGTGAATAAGTGGTCATGGGGGGGGATGGACAACGTCGAAGACGGGATTTACATGGACGAGAACAACCGCAGAATGGTGACCAATTTTCGCCTGCAAATGGCGATTCTTGCTGAACAATTATTGGCGGAAAATGACCCCAATCGGGCATTGGACATTTGCGAGATGGTGATCGTGAAAATGCCCGAAGACAATGTGCCTTTGAGCCGTGTTTTGATGACGATTCAGGGAACCCTCATGGAATTGGCTACTTCGGATTCTATCCCGGGCGCTCAGTTTTACGAACTGTCTGCCGAACGCCGAGCCAAGGCCAGAGAATTGGCAAAGTCATTGACCGTTCAGTTGTTCGAAATTCAGACGGATGATCTGACATACTATTATTCTCTGGACCCGCAGAGGTTCTCAGCAGTTTCTCAGGAGCGGCGCATTGCCAAGCAGGTGGCCCAAGTGATGATTCAAACATCGGCTTTGTATTTGCCGGAGGATTCGTTGTCGAGTGAGCTGACCCTGAAAATGCAGGAGATCGAGGCGATGATGGCGGAGGAGCAGTTGCGCATTTCGAACTTGGGCCGGTTTAACTTTTGATATTGGACAAGCAGCGAATTGCAATCTTGGCATCGGGTTCGGGATCGAATGCCGAACGAATTATTCGGCACTTTAAGGAGTCTTCGTTGGCGGAAGTCACTTGGGTGGGATCCAATCGGACAGCTGAATCGTCCGGAATCTTCGCAAGAACCAAAGGGATGGGTTTGGAGACGGTGTCATTTACGCGCGAAGATTTGTTTGAGGGACGTGTAACGAGCATGCTGGTGGAGGCTGAGATTGATTGGGTGGTACTTGCGGGTTTTTTGATGCGCATTCCCATCTCGGTGATTCAGCGCTTTCACCGTCGTATGGTGAACATCCATCCATCGCTGTTGCCGGATTTTGGGGGAAAAGGAATGTACGGGTTGCATGTACATCGGGCTGTTCAGAATTCTGGCCGAACAGAAACAGGAATGACGGTGCATTATGTCACTCAGGATTACGATGAGGGAGAGATCGTGTTCCAAGCTGAATGTTCGATTGAAGCAGGCTTGCAGGCCGAGGAGATTGCCCGTAAAGTGCAGGAACTCGAACATGCATATTTTCCGACAGTGATTGAATCCTTGGTACGAGAATGCCAAGTAAATCCTCAGGCATAAATGGATTCAATCACGGTATACACGGACGGTGGGGCAAGCGGAAACCCTGGTCCGGGAGGTTACGGAGCGCTTATGATTTTTGGCGCGCATCAAAAGGAACTGAGCGGTGGGTTCCGATTGACAACCAACAATCGGATGGAGTTGTTGGCCGTAATCGTAGCCCTCGAGACGCTAAAGCGCCCGGGACTGGATGTGGCCATTTATTCAGATTCGAAGTATGTCGTAGATGCAGTCGAAAAAGGCTGGTTGATGAATTGGGAGCGTAAAGGGTTCAAGGATAAGAAGAACCCGGATTTATGGCGCAGATTTTTAGCCATTTACCGTCAACATCGAGTGAAATTTCATTGGGTGAAGGGCCATGCAGGCAACGCGCACAACGAACGTGCAGATCATTTGGCCGTTCAGGCATATCAAACAGGCCGTCTAGGCGTGGATGAGGGGTACGAGTCCCTGAAGGGTTAATCAATGCGGCTCGAGCCACATGAGGTTGGCCGGGAGGGCCGTATCTTTGCAATTCAAACGCTGTAACAGATAACACGATGCGCACGGATTTGTACCAGGGACATGACTATTACATGTTGGATGATCTGCTAACTGAAGAACACAAGTTGATTCGGGATGCAGCGCGTGAATGGGTCAAGAAGGAGGTGAGCCCCATCATTGAGGACGCAGCGGAAAAATGTATTTTTCCGAGGCACTTACTCCCAGGCTTGGGTGCCATAGGCGCCTTTGGTCCATACATCCCCGCAGAATATGGAGGGCCAGGACTGGATCAAATCAGCTACGGAATTTTGATGCAAGAGCTGGAGCGATGCGACAGCGGACTGCGATCCACGGCGTCAGTGCAAAGCAGTTTGGTTATGTATCCGATTTGGCGGTATGGCTCCGAGGAGCAGAAGCAAGCGTTTTTGCCCAAATTAGCGACAGGCGAAATGATGGGTTGTTTCGGTTTGACCGAGCCAGACCATGGGTCCAATCCTGGTGGGATGACCACCAACTTCAAAGAAGACGGGGACGACGTGATTTTGAACGGTGCGAAAATGTGGATCTCCAATGCACCGTTCGCTGACATAGCTGTGGTTTGGGCCAAAAATGAAGCGGGTCGCATCAAAGGAATCATTGTGGAGCGAGGAATGGAGGGATTCAGCACGCCCACAATGCATGGTAAATGGAGCCTTCGTGCTTCGGATACGGGAGAACTGATTTTCGATAATGTGCGGGTTCCAAAGACCAATATTTTACCGGGTCGTGATGGGCTCGGAGCACCGCTGAGTTGTTTAGATTCTGCACGATACGGCATCGCATGGGGTGCGATTGGAGCGGCTCTAGATTGTTACGACACAGCTTTACGCTACGCGCAAGAGCGGATTCAATTTGACCGCCCTATTGGTCAATTTCAGCTTCAGCAAAAGAAATTGGCTGAAATGATCACGGAGATTACAAAAGCCCAATTGCTGACCTTCCGATTGGGGCAGTTGCGTGATTCAGGGAAGGCGACTTCACCACAGATTTCGATGGCCAAGCGAAATAACGTAGATATGGCATTGACCATCGCTCGGGATGCTCGACAAATGTTAGGTGGCATGGGCATCACGGGGGAGTACCCGATCATGCGTCACATGATGAATTTGGAATCTGTGGTCACTTACGAAGGAACGCACGATATACACTTGCTCATTACTGGATTGGATGTGACAGGGCTAAACGCCTTCGTTTAGGAAAGAAGGCCAAACCCACCAGCATCGCGGAGGACAGGAAATTGAGTCCGATAATTCGCGAAGCGCGGGCTATTAGAGCTTACAATCAATCGGCAGGTCCGATGGAGTCCATTCACGTTGTCGTGGACGGAGTTGACTCCGAATACGGTGTGCGACTTCCTTCTATCACGTTGCCTATGCCACGAATGTGTTGGCGATCAATGTTGGTTTGCCGAGAATTTGCGGACACGAGAATTTGCGGACAACGGCCTAGGCCGATGGCAGTGCAATTCACGAGGTGTCATGCATGGTCATAGGATAGATGGATTTCGGTTTTCTATAGAGCTTTCCTTTGAAGTATTGTGATCTTCATCTACGTACATTTTTTCGCGGCTTGGGGATGGCAATCCGTCTGAATTGGGGCGGAAATGAACCTTTGAGTCCGCTCATTCTCGAGAAATCCATGTTTATAATGAGGTGATAGATGATTTTTCGTCCGTTGGCCTGAAACCCTCCAGGCCCCATCCACGTATGACAAGGTGGCTTCTTAGCATGAGCGTATATAATCCAATTTTAGTCTATTAAATATTAGTTTTAATCTAGCATTGTATAATGTTTAAAATTTTGTTATATTTGCTTGGTGTGTTATAAAACGCTGAAGGTCTATAATAATTATGGATTAGGCGAGCGAAATGTGACAATATATAAGTACTCGACGTAATGAAACAAAAACACTCTATTTTCCGCTTAACTGCGATTGCTTTGGTAATCAGTTTTTGCAGCATTGTCAGCGCTCAGGTCGTTCCGCCTACAAACCTCAACGACAGCGTCCCCTACCAAGGCGATACCTTGCTGTTCAATCCGCTGCCCATGATGGTTCACGATACGAACCACGCTTACTTGGATTGCGACTGGAACACCTTGATGTCCATGATTCGCGATCTGGAGGAGCGGATTGCAGGAGCGTTGGAAGTGGACACGGCTTACGACGTGTATGTGTCGGGTCAGGTCATTGATCAACGGATTTTCATGGATTACGACTGCTTGGTCCTTCGGGATTCGGTGATTTCGCTGCAAATCCAATTGGATGATGCGTTGCTCGGCCCTCCGTCGGTATTGAGTCAAGCGGTGATGAGCATTTTACAGCGCACAGCGTCCATCAAAGCCAAGGTTACGGATGACGGTGGAGCAGCCATGCGCATCTGGGGTGTGTTTTACGGCAAGCAAGATTGGTGGGTAGATTCGCTTAGTTTCTTTGCTATGGATTCCCTTATCGTGGAGGGTGGGAGCCACGCTGATTATATGGATTCGCTGACTGCCGACAGGTTCGCAGCATATGCAACTGCGATGCAAAATTGGAATCAGACAGATCCCCAGCCTATCATTACAGCGATGGATACTTCGATTTTGAACGTGGATTCGGTTTTCACTCGGGCCATCACGGGACTTGAGCGCTACACGAATTACATCGCGATCCCGATTGCTGCGAACGACTCTTTAATGACTGAGCTTTCCCAAAGTGAAGGCCCGTGGGCGGTCGAAGGATCGGAACTGAACGCAGGTACTCTAGGCCTGTTCGGTGTAGGTGATACCCTGATGTTCAAGACGTTGGCGGATACGGCATCCGGCTTCACACTGGATACAGCCTCGGTCACTTCAGTCTCAGCGCGCCTCCTTACGAGCATCAACGACGCGGGTGGACAAGGACCGGATGCGGTTCAGTTCCAGTACGATACCCTTGATTTTACAGCTGCGACATTCGCTGGTGACAGCATCAGCTCTGACAGCACGGGCGGAACATCGCATTCAGCTGTAGCGTCAGGATTGACGCGCTACACTGATTACTATTTCCGCGCGTTTGCAGACAACGTACAGGGCCGAGGAAATTCAGAGAGCAGCATGACCTTCAAAACGTTGCCTGAGCTGCCGGAAGTGTCAGAACCTGTTTGGCAGAACGGCAACCTCTCCGCCCAAGTCACTGACCTCGGCGGCGACAATGGTGCGCCTCTTCCATCAAGCGTGGAGCTGAATTGGGGGACTGCATCGGATTTGACCGGAGCATCGGATTCCACCGTCACGTTCAATTCGACAGACAGCACGTTCAATGCGAACCTACCGAACTTATCAAGCGGTGCGGTGTACTACGCCCGAAGTAAAGCCACAAACATCGCGGGAACAGGACAATCGACCATTGGGTCTTTCACTACGCTTGTTGGCCTCACAACGGACAGCATCGAATCCATTGCTCAACAAACCGGTACAGTCTTCAGCACCGTTACCGCTTTAAATGCCGCGCCTTCTCAGGTCTCTTACAGCTGGAGCGAAAACGCTGATTTGACCGCTGGCTCAGACAGCTCTAAAACGTACACTGGCGCCCAGAATCAGTTGCAATTGCAAGGACTTGACCGCTACACTACCTATTACGTTGCTGCGAATGCATCCAACAACGGCGGAACTTCCTACGGTGACACACTCTCCTTCATCACCTTGCCGGATTTGCCTACGTTTGACACGCTGTATTACGACGGAGGTCAGGACTCGCTGATTTCGATTTTGGCGGATAACGGCGGGCAAAGCCCGACCGCTCAGGCGATAGCCTACGCGAACAATGAAGCTTTCACCAGCCCAACGGACCTAACTACAGGTCATCGAAGCGACACCATCACGGCGTACTTCTCGCTGCTTTCCGGCCAGCGTTACTACGCTGCCGCAAGTGCAACAAACAATGCGGGTGTTTCGACCACGGACACGATTTTGTTCGAGACCCTCCCAGAAGTGACCACGCTTCAAGCGACGTTGGATTTGACGGATACCATTCAAGCGCTCGACGCTCATCACATTGCCAATGGATACGATTCCAACTTCTTAGGACTGGATTCATTGAAAATGCGCAAATTCGAAAGCGTCCTTGGGGCAGGCAGTGCCATGCTTATTGATGCTCAACTGCGCACGGTAAGCAGTGTGAATTTCCCTTCCCAGACAAGCAATCCGAACTATGGCATATCCATAGCTTACTTTGAGCCGGTGTTGGACAGCGCTGTATACGTCGGAGACACCGTAACGTTCAGCGATTTCCGAGACATCCGCACGGAGATGACCTTTGAAGGGTCTAGCTTCTACCGTTCAGCGGTCCCTTCAGCGTATGGATTTATTTACGGAGACTCGCAGCTCACCAACGCTGCCGATACGGCTGCAACGGCTTACATGGACAGTACGTTCATAACGCATGCGACGGGCCTCACTCCCGGTACCCGGTACTGGTATGCTGCCTACGCGACGACCCTCGGGGGAACTGCTTACGGGGATACATTGTATGCCGGAGCGACAGGAATCGCTACAACAACTGATACGGCTGAGGTTGTGTCGAATGAGAGCGTGATTTTGATGGCTACAGGTGATTACTCAGACGCCTTGCCTGACAGCGTAGGGTTCATTTGGAGCACGAATGCAGATTTCTCTGATGCAGACACTGTCGGTGCGTATCTGCCAAGTGCTGGCATTTACACATGGAAGGATACGTTGACGGGGCTATCAGGTGGGGATGAAATCTTCTACACGTCATTCGCTCAAAACGCACGCGGAACCACCTCTGGTGATACGTTGAGTGCAGTTACCAAGGTGAAACTGGAGACATTGCCCTTGCTCGCCTCCACGGATACATCCGCGACATTCGGCGGTAAGTTGTTGGAATTCATGGATCTTGTCGGACATCCGGACTCTGTAGGCTTTGAGTGGAGTACGACAGATGCGGATATGACTGATTCGTCGGATTCGTTGTTTGTTTTCGATGTAGGAACGCTTGCTGCCGATAGCACGTACACGTTAGAATTACCATTTCAATACGGAACACTTGTATGGTACCGATTCTTTGCGATTAACGAAGGCGGCACACAACATGGGCAAACCATAGCATTCTGCTCGGGAGCCTGTCCAGAGACGATGGATTATTTGGGAGAAACGTACCCCATTGTTCGACTGGGATGCGATTGCTATTTCGCTGAAAACCTCAGGGCTGTGCAGTACATTTCAGGTGATAGCATTACGCAAGTCCCTGTTCACAACCCCGAAGAGCGAATTGTGTTTGATGCGTATGAGATAGCCATTGCAGTGTTGGACACCACAATTGATCGCAGCGTGAATGGTGTCTATTACAATGGCAGAATGATCTCCCAATCCTATTTTATCCCAAGTTTGGCCTTATGCCCTCCTGGCTGGAGCATGGTTGACTTAGATGGTTTAAAAGCAAATGTCGAACCTCTTCTTGTATTTGATGAGGACGATCAATACCCCGGAATCACTGGTGAAGGAGATTCAATTACCTCATCGGAAGCAAATAATGCCATCTTCCGCAGGATGAAAAGCACTCCTCTCGATGATCCGGCTTGGGACGGTTCTAATGCTTACGGATTAAGCGTCTTCCCTACTGGGTTTTATATAGAAAATGGCGAGAGATATTATGGTACATCCAGGGCTTACCTTGGGGGATACAAGTCCGACTCCTATGGCAATCTTGAGCCCGGAGTTCTGGACTTTGCATCGAAACCTAGTGGCGCTGTGACCGCGACGAGTACGCTGAGTAGTAATAACGGTTCCTTCGGTCTTTCGGCAACCAATACCAACTCGTATCCCGTGCGATGCCAAATTACTGGCATTGAAACACCCCCGACGATCATAACTCAGAATGCCACAGGAATGACGGCGGATGGTGCGCGTCTGAATGCTGCGTTCGCTCATCCAGGTTGGAAAACGACTTCAGAATTGGCGACAGTCTCGGATCGAGGCTTCGTGATTGCATCAAATCCAGGAATGACAGATAGCACCATGATCTCCTTGGGAATAGGAGGGTCTGATACTATTTACTGGGATTTTACCGATGCTGTTGAGAATCAAGAGTATTGGTTCCAGCCATACGCCACCAACCAATTTTCCAACATGGATTCGGCTGCTTCAGTGGGATATGGACAGGTTTACTCTTTCATAGCTATGGTTCCTGAAGTTCCGACGGTTCAGACGATGCCAATAAGAAGTCTTCGTCAGCAGCGCTGGGGCAAGACCAATAACTTATGGAAAGGCAAGCTGATGTCAAAAAACAGCAGTGAGGTGGAGTCTGCCACTTGGTCATGGTACCGTGCAGCAAGTCCATCGGATGTCAAGGACTCCACTGAAATTCTCACGTTGCACTCTGAGGTTGAAGACCTTGTGTTGGGATTCGATTCAACCTACTCTTTGAACGATGAAGCCAATCAAGCTACTATTTTGGACAAGGATCTGCAGCCGGGCGCAGAGTACCATTATTTCGCTAGTGTGACGAATGGCGTTGGCACAGGATACGGTGACACCCTTTCGGTATTCGTACCCATGCTGATTCAACCGTGGTCGACAACAACGACAGATTCCTCTGTAACCATTGACGGGAAAGTCTACTGGAACGACGGAAACATCAATGAGATGGGCATTGTGCTTCAAACGGAGGACGATGATGACGAGGTGGACAATTTTATAGAGGGTTATGATGATGATAAGTACGTCTATTTGGATCAATACGTTTTGACATCGGCGTTTGATACGGTGCCAATCACACCGAACCCTGATAGCACGTTCTCGGTGACCATCGATTTGGATCAAAGCAACATTGGGGATTTCATCAATTATCAAATCTTCGCTACAAACACACACGCAGAGGCTGACTCTACCCTGATGGATACGTCATACTCCCAAATCCAATATTTCACTATGGGAGCTTGCCCAACCATTGATTATGAGGGATATACCTACGAAACCCAAAGAATCAATGGCAAATGCTGGTTTACCTCCAACTTGAGGGTCGTTACGTACGCGAATGGCGATAGCATTCAGTTTGGAGGCACCCAAGCTGGTCTTACGCCTGGTATACTTGATACCCTCCAATCCAACCCTATCGAAGGGCTAGGTGCATATTTCTTCCCTGATTCGGCTTATTTGAATGATTACGGACTGCTTTACTCCCGTTCCGTCATGGCCCAACAGGCCGATACCAATTCGTCTCGCAACGTGTGTCCTGTTGGAACTCATTTTGTAACAATTGATGAATTGAATAATTTGGTAAACGAGGGCAGCTTGACATACAGGTATGAGAACTACCACCGACAATGGGGATATAACGCTATAGAATACATTGGTCGTCACTACACGGATGAGCGGTACGGCGGAACAAACACCAGCAGACTGACAATTAACGGTGGTAGGTTGTCTGCTAGTTCATGGTATACAGACACCACGGATCATGCGATACTAAAGTCGGAAGTTGCTTTGCCATTTACCAATGGAACCTTCGGGAATTTGGACGATTATTACATTCAAATTGCGGGCTTTGTTAATGACAAATATGAATACGTATCACCAAATGCCAGCGACGAGTTTAAAAGTGCATATCCCATGCGCTGCATTGTTGACGAGCCTACGGCAGGACCAGATGTAGTCACGGCAGGTGCCACTGACGTCACTGGTACAGGAGCTACGCTGAATGCTACCTACGACTTCGAAGGTTGGCGCGGTGCCAATGAGACTGGCTTCACGTGGGGATACGAAGCCGACCTGAGCGACGGTGTCGACTTGGCCGGGGATACGCTTTCTGGGCCGTTCAGTGCGGAGTTGTCTGTTTCTCTCGAAACAGAAAGCAGAATCTACTTCCGTGCCTTCGCCAAGGATTCCTTTGGCAACGAGTCCACAGGTGACATTGAAAGCGTGTGCCTTCTGAACTGTCCAACCGTGACGTTCGATGGTCACGAGTACCAGACGGTGGCGATTGATTGCCAGTGCTGGTTTGCGGAGAATTTGCTGACAACGGTCTACGCTGATGGTAGTGCAATTCCGGAGGTTACTGCAAATGAAAGTTGGGCGGATTTGAACACCGGTGCACGTTGTGATTACGACAACGTACCGGACAGTGCGGCAATCTATGGCCGACTCTACAACTGGCACGCGGTGGACAGCGCGGCGGGCTTGTGCCCTTCCGGATGGCATGTGCCTACTAATGAGGAATGGCAGACGCTGGATGTGACACTCGGCGCCAGCGACTCGGGCGCACAGATGAAAGCCTCGGCATCCGATTCATCAGCATGGAACGGTACAAACTCCTCAGGTTGGTCGGGTTTGCCTGGCGGTTTCCGCGCTTACTATGGGGCCTTCATGAAGGGTGGAACCGATGGCACATGGTGGACTTCCAATCCGACCGGTGACCTCACGGCAACGGCCCGAGAACTGCTTGACAATTCATCCTTGCTTACGTCGTTAGACACTGATCGACGTCTAGGCAGTTCTGTTCGTTGTCTCAGGGATACCATGTCTGCCCCAGTGGTGAGCACTGTTGCGGCGTCTTCAGTAACCGAAACGACCGCTACATTGAACGGAACAGTGGACTTTAACTGGGCAGCTATGACTGCGACGGGCTTCAAGTGGGGCTACGAAGCGGACTTGAGCGATGCTACCGATGCGTCTGGCGACACACTCGCGGGCGACTTCAGCGCCGATTTGACAGGTTTGGTGACGAATGACTCGCTGTATTTTACAGCGTACGCGACCAATGCGTTGGGAACGACGTACGGCGATACGTTGATATTTAAGAACCCGTTGAGTTTGATCGGTGAAATCGACGGCGCAGCGTGGGGTGATGCCAGCGGTTCTAGCGTTTCACTTTCCTCCGACGGNNGACGGCACGACCGTTGCCATTGGGTCGCCGTACAACGATGCCACCGGCGATGACTCCGGTCACGTTCGTATTTACGCAAGGAATGGCCTTACAGGTGATTGGGTACAGCAAGGCGCTGACATCGACGGCGAAGCGACTGGTGATAATAGCGGCAATAGCGTTTCCCTTTCCTCCGGCGGCACCGTAGTCGCTATCGGAGCGTTTGCTAACGCTAACTCCGGTCACGTTCGTATTTACTCCTGGAATGGCCTTGCAGGTGCTTGGGTACAGCTAGGCGATGACATTGACGGCGAAGCGGTGGGTGATGGGTCAGGTTATAGCGTTTCGCTCTCCTCCGACGGCACGAGGGTTGCCATTGGGGCGAATGGTAACGGCTCTTACTCCGGTCACGTTCGTATTTACTCCTGGAATAGCACCACAAGTGCTTGGGAACAGCAAGGCGCTGACATCGACGGCGAAGCGACGGGTGATAATAGCGGCAATAGCGTTTCCCTTTCCTCCGACGGCACCGTAGTCGCCATTGGGGCGCGTATGAATGACGGGAATGGGAATAATTCTGGCCACACCCGTATTTACTCCTGGAATAGCACCACAAGTGCTTGGGATCAGCAAGGCGCAGACATCGACGGC
>DBBR01000009.1:0-27041 GCA_002292325.1 Flavobacteriales bacterium UBA979
ATGGAATTGGATTACCAATTCCACGAAAAAGGCAGCGTTCGTATCGCGTTCAAAGCCATTGGCAATGCCAATCTAACCGCCCGAAATGAAGCACCAACGGAGGGAACTTCATTGTGGGAGAGCGGATTGGACTTGCCTTTCAAGCGAGGGCGACTTTCCCTCGCGATCAACAACCTCTTCAACGTCGAGTGGCTGGATCACACCAGTGCGTATCGCGCACTTGGCCTGGTCGCTCAAGGACGTTGGATTCAAATCGGTTTTGCATCAAACCTGCAGCCGAAACAGCCTTAACAAAAACAAAAAAATCATGAACGACTTATTTTTATCCAATGACCGGCTGAATGCTGGAACTCACACCTCGTCATTTAGTGCAGCTGCTGCCCTCTTTTTATTATCCTGTGTAATTCTCCTGGGCTCTTGTGGCAAAACAGATACCGAAGCCCCCACCATTTGCACGGAGACGGGCACGGAATTCAGCGTCCTTGCCGATGAAATTGAAGCGATGGCAGGCACCGGAATGATCATCTTGGATTCGTTTTGCGACAACGAAGAATTGAGCGAAGTGCGATGGGACGTGCACAATGCAGCCGACCACGCTCACGAAGAAGGCGAGGCCGATGAAGGCTTTGTTTTGCACAGTGGAACAAACTGGGAAGTGCTCGAAACCAGCTCCCTTTCGGGAACAAGTAGCGATGCATCATTGACCTTGGACATCCCCTTGACCGTGCGCGGTGTTTGGGATGTTGTCGTATCACTCGTGGATGCGGAAGGCAATGCGGCAACCGATGTGGTCACGCAGCTGCACATCGAAAACGAGCACATCCCCGAATTTTCTCTTCTTTCAGTCGATGGCGTGGATCCAACGACATGGTCCGGTGAACCCAGCTGGGCGCAAGGTTCAACCGTCACTATCGAGGGCAATGTGACCGACTCGGACGGACTCAATGCAGTGCAAATTCTGCTCGTAAGAGAATCCGATGAAACTGTCATCTGGGAAGCTCCTGCTGCTGAACCTGATGGAGTCACCGAATTTACTTTTGCCCATGCCGTGGTCATTCCTGATGATGCGGATGCTGGTGAGTACCATGTTGAAATGCTCGCAACAGATGCGGCGGGCAATGAAACAGAAACGGGCTTTCACGTAGAAATTGAATGAGCCTTCAAGCTTCCTTGTCCATTCCGGGCGGGGAAGCTTTTTCACTTTGGAGTCATTCAATCTTCCATTCGCTCGAGATGACCTCAGGATTTTGGCATGGACTTTCATGCTAAATTGTCCATTAAAATTGAATTCGTTTTAAAAACAACGTTTTTCGTTTCAACTCATGCGGACGAACCTGCTGATTTTTAATTTCTTTTTGGCGTTCACCGCCTCTGCCCAATTGATCATGCCGCACGAAGAGTCCGAGCACGAGGGCACTTGGCTTCAATGGCCCCACAATTACACCTACGGTTTTGGTGCGGAGGACTTGGAAATGAGCTGGGTCGAAATGACAGCGGCATTGACCAGCGGAGAGCGGGTTCACCTCATCGCCTATGCGGAAGAAGAGGTGATGCACATCTCGAATTTACTTGAAGCCGCCGAAGTCGACATGGGACAAGTCGACTTCCAAGTCTGCCCCACCGATGATTTCTGGGTCCGGGACAATGGACCCATTTTTGTGCAGAGCGGTGCAGGGGAGTGGCTGATTTTGGATTGGGGATTCAATGGCTGGGGCGGCGACGCACCCTTTGCTTTAGACGATGCTGTCCCGACGGCCATCGCATCCAACCTGGACCTCGAAGTCATCGACCTCAGCGCCATGGTGTTGGAAGGAGGGGCCATCGAAATCGATGGCCAAGGCACCCTCATGGCAACGCGATCATCCATTACCGGTGAAGATCGAAATCCGGGGTTGACCGAAGCTGAAATCGAGATCTACTTGAGCGAATACATCGGTGTGGAGCAATTTATTTGGCTCGATGGCCTATTCGGAGGTACGGAAGACATCACCGATCAACACATTGACGGTTTTGTCAAATTTGCTGGAGATCACACCCTCGTCACCATGGAGGATGCCGATTTGAATTACTGGTATGTCAGCAACAGTGATCGAGCGATTATCGATCAAGCGGTCAACGCTTCTGGCACTCCTTACACCCGAGTCAACCTCCCCTTAACGCAATTTCCTGTCCAGACAACATGGGGACAAAATGTCGGATTTCGCAGCAGCTATGTGAATTATTATGTGGCCAACGCCGTCGTCCTGGTGCCTGCCTACGACGATCCTATGGATGCCGTCGCGCTCGAAATCATCCAAGGCCTTTACCCCGAAAGAACGGCGGTAGGCATCAATTGCCAGAACATGGTTTTATACGGAGGCATGGTTCATTGTGTAACACAGCAACAGCCGATGGGCTCTGGGGCTATGTCATTGCATACGCCACCGCCCAATGAAGACCATGGAGCTTGCGTCAAACTCTTGGACCTCGTTGGGCGTGAAATCCAGCATCCTGAGGCAGGGCAGCTGTTCTTCCGTGTTTATCAAGACGGATGGGCGGCGAAAGCAATGAGGACGATCGATGGGCCATAACCTGGCCCACCCCATCTTAAAGCTTGATTTTAGGACTGAAATTCACCTGAACCCAGGCCCAATTTTGCCAAGGCCCCGCTCCTTCCATTCTATTTTGGAATGCGTACATATCCTCCGTCGCTTTCATCCACGACCAACCAACGAACCACTTCACATCCTTCGATGGCTGCACTTGAAGAACCGCATCCCATTCATTTGCGAGCAGCGTTCTTCGATCTGATTGATAAAAACGATGGTATCTGACATCCCATGTTGCAATGCGCTCTAAGATGTGAAAGTCACGCTTCCATTGCAGGTGAAGGTTGGTCAAACCATTGGCAGGACCTCCAACATAGAAGTGATCCATCCAACCGTAATGCCGATGATTCGTTCCTAAAAATGGCTTGAAGAAATCAAGACCACTCCCATCGCCTCCATCACTTCCTTGCAACCAATCGACCCCCAGTTTCACCTTTCCCAGTTCAGCCGAAGCATACCTTAATTCTGCCACCCCCATGAAGACCATTTCTTCCGCATTTTCAGCGGTTGCAACTGCTGACTGACCATAGCCTTCGAGCAAACTTGAAACCCCCTGTGTGGTTCCTGCCTCCCATGTAAACCCATACGTCATCAAAGTTTGCGCGGCATCCCTCGAATTGTGTTGATCGAAGTAAAGCAGCGACAGGCGTTGATTCGACGCTTCATATACATGGTGAAACATGAGCCGGGTGATTCCATTGGGTGCATCCCACGTCAATGCTGCAGTCGACTTTCCCAGTCCCGAAGTCTGATCCCATCGGATACCATCAAGAAAACGACCCGACTGAGACCAATCGACAGCTCCTACGATTCGCTCGTTGTCGAAAGCAATTTTTTGACGTCCAAACGTGAGCCGGGTCTTATCGTTGGGCTTCCATGCACCCCATGATTCCGAGGCTGAAACACGCCCATGCTGCTCACCCGTTCCCGCCGGATCTCCAAAGACCCGGACATCTTGAAAACCCAATTTTACCTCCCACTTTCCCTCACCATGGCGCCAAGCGATGCGCGTTCGTTGTTGCGAAAAAAGAGACCCTTGCTCCAGGGGCTGTAAAAGTCGACGGTACCCCTCCCTCCATTCCAACCGAGGCCGAACTTGCAAGTCAACTTCATCTGCAGTCAAATCCTGCGCCGTTGTTTCACTACCCCCCCCTGCCACCACAAGAAAAATCAGCAACCAAAAAGAATGTACCAGCTTCATCATCGCTCCGTTTTTTTTCGCGAAATTATCCATTCTAATCACGTTAAAAAAGCCCTGCGAATCGCAAAAACTAAAGTTCTGCGCATTCGCTTATCAAGATTTGGAGGTAATTTTGATTCATGTGGCTGAGAGGATATGCAACGTACGTTCGACAGTTGACGGAAAAATCGGCTGAGATTTGCCTGTCGTGCGAAAAAGGCGTTGCTTGTCCAGCCGTTTTGCCAGGCCAATTTATCGTTCTGGAGGCGCCGACGAAATCAGGAATCCAACTGGCTTCCTTTTCGGTTGTAAGGGTGCAAGACCAACAACTCTTCTTAGGAATAAAACAAGTCCGAAAGGGTGGTGTTTCTGAATGGGCCAATCAACTCAAATCATCGGAATCCGTTCGCTTTGCCGGGCCATATGGTTCGTTTTTGCCCGAGGACAATGATTCAGGGCATGTGTTAATTGCCGGTGGGAGCGGAATCACTCCGATTTTTGCCTTGCTTCAGCACTTTCTGGCTCGCCATGTTGTTCCCGAATTGATTTACTTCAATGAAGACCCAGATCAGGTCATGTACGGTGATGAATTGCGCAAAGCGCATCGCGATGGCTTTTGCAATATCATCGAAGTATTCGACCGAAATGTGCTCACTGCATTGGATCAAGTGAAGTTCCAAAGCAAGGCCGTTTACGTGTGTGGTCCGACGGTGCTTTCTGCTGAAATCGAACAAGCCCTCATTGGACGTGGCCAAAAATCCTTGGCGCTAGAATCCTACGCTTCGCTGATACCAGATGGTCCAGCCGGTAGTTTCATTTGGGAAACCAAAAGTGGCCAGGAGCAGAACGTGCAAGTGAAGCGCGGACAGTCGGTTCTCGATGCCGCTTCGGAATGCGGGGTTCAAATCGACTTCGCGTGCCGAGTCGGCCAATGCAAATCATGCGCAGTGCATGTCAAAAAAGGGACCGTAATGGTGGATGACGGGGTAATCTCATCCGGAAACGAGGCGCTGAGCTGCTTGGCTGTACTTCACGGTTCAGATCCAATTGTTCTTTCACAAAGACGCAGCTGGAGTCGGTCCAAGTGGGTGGTCGCTGCGCTCCTCATCGCATTCGTATCCATCGGCATCTGGGCTGTTCCCCCAGGAATCGGACTTCGCTCAAAGGGCACCATGAACACAGGACATGAAAACCTGAAATGCGAGTCCTGCCATACCCCAGCTGATGGGACGCTCCGGCAACAATTGGGGCATAATGCCCGGGTGGCACTCGGAATACTCGACGACGATTGGGCCGATGTGGGCCATTCCCACGTATCCAACACCGAATGCCAGGGTTGCCACGATCGCCCCAATGACCGACATCCGGTGTCACGCTTCGAAGAAATAAGATTTGCTGAGCAACGATTGACCTTGGGGCCCCATCGTTGTGTCAACTGCCATGGTGAGCATACAGGTCAGCGGATCGCTCGGGTCGAGACCGGTTTCTGTGTCAATTGCCACGGTGATTTGGATGTAGCCAACGACCCCATCGACGTCCCTCATTCCGAACTCGTTGCGAGTGGGGAATGGTCCACCTGTTTGACATGCCACGATTTTCATGGAAATCATGTCTACGACGTACCTATAAAAATGGAAAATCGACTGCGCCTAAGCGAAATTCAAGCTTACTTTGAAGGAGGCAAAGACCCGTACGGTGAGCAAAAGAAATACCTTCCCAAGGAAACTCCATGATTAGGATAACTAACTCAAGATGAAAAATAACACCGTCAAATTCTGGGGCATCACGGCCCTTCTATTTGTCCTTTTGGGCGTTTACCTGTTTGCCACGGCACCGGCGCCTTTGCAAACTCAAGAACAAACGATCTATGCTATGTCAGCTGAGGACGCGTTGGATTTATTGGCCCACGAAAACAATGTTACGCGCACCCTATTCACGAAATCCATTGTACAGCAAGGCAAAGCCCACGGCCTTAAATTCTCTGAAGATTGGAGGGATCGCGATGTGGTGGCGGGTCCGTTACCTGCACTGTTTTTGCGCGGTATTTCCGAGTCAATTGCGCGAAACGGTGTGCCACTGGGATTGTATCTCGGTTCGGATTTTCCCATCGAATCTTCCAATCGATTTGAAGGCAAGCAAAAGGAAGAGTTCGCTGCTATGCGAGAAGATGGCAAGGTCCGATATTTTCGAGACACGGAATCCCAAGCCGTTCTTGCAATGTATCCTGATTATGCATCTGCGCCTGCATGCGTGTCTTGCCATAACGACCACGCGTCATCATCCAAAACAGACTGGGAGCTCGGCGATATCATGGGGGCCACCACGTGGTCGTATCCGAACGATTCTCTGACCATGGACGAATTCGTTTCCGTGCTCTCCGCCTACCGGGAGGGCGTTTCAGATGTCTGGCTTGAATACCTTTCCGAATTTGACGACATGACAGAGGCCGAGCGTCCCGAATTTGGAGCACTTTGGCCCGTGGAATCAGCACAACTCCCTTCGATATCGGCCCTGCATGACAGTTTGAACACATTGACTTCTCCCCTGCTGATGGAATCCTTGCTAAGTTTTTCTGAACGTGCAGACAGCTGAGATTAAAAAAAATGTGGAGCGGCTCACCTGGCTTGCTCTTTTGGTCATGGTAGGCGGAACGCTTGCGAAAGCCAATGAATGGGATGCATTGGCTCTCCAACAAACCGATGCCTACCGCAACATTTCCGGGGGCATCCTGGGGAGCATCATCGTCCTGCAATGGTGGCTAAGCATTGCACGAATCATTTTCCAAAGCAGCGGAAATAGTTGGGACCGATGGGTGAAATTTCATCATTATCTGGCACTTTTATTGCCCTTCGCCACCCTCGCTCACAGCCTACAGTTGGGCTATGGGTTACTCGCTATACTCCCGCTGGTATTGCTAACGGCGTCAATCGCAGGAGCCAGAATCGATGAAAAATCCAGCAACAACCAGTTTCTTCATGTGCACATTGTTTGTTCTGCCCTGACCTTGATTCTGACGTTGGTCCATGTCTTCATGGTCGTGATGTACCGGTAACGTACGGTAACGAATCCCGGAATTACTCAAACGATACCGACGCCACTTCGAGTTCGAACGGTTGAGCAGTGCCGTCGTATTTCATCAGACCAAAGCGGATGACTTCACTGAGTTCTTTGGCCGGATTGACCATTCCGAGCACTCCCCGACCAGGTTGTTCCCACACGAAATTCTTCAACGGAATGACGACATCGCTCCATTCTTCAGAAACAGCAAAGTCCGTTTGGGCATTCGGCAAGTACCAAGCATATTGTGTGTCAAACACAATCTTGAACGGTCCTCCCGTGCCTTTGCAGCGGATGTGCACGGCATCAAATTCTGTGAGGTTGAATGCCTTCCAAGGGCTTCGAATGGAACTGAATCCACCATTGTTCTCCAACCGCGTATGGCCGTACCAGCGGAAGCCGTCCTCCTGCCATTGCACGGCTCCTTCCGATACACCGCCCATAACATTGTCATTTTGGATCGTCCAAGAATTGACGGCATTTCCACTGGAATCAAAGTTGAATTTCAACAACGGATTGAGAAGCGAAGCGGCCATGACAAAAAGCAGTGTAGTAAATGACATACGAATGAAACAAACCAAGGAGGCTATGGTTCATTGCGCATTCGTTACCAGCTGCTGAAGATTTCTCAATCCATCGTAAACAACGATGCTCACCGCATTGGCGAGGTTCAGGCTACGGATGTGTTCACTGAGGATGGGGATTTGATACAATTGATCCGGATACTGTGCTAGGAGAGCTGCAGGCAAACCTTTCGATTCTTTGCCAAAGATCAGGAACATGCCTGCCTCGTATTCAATGTCGTAATGCGGTTTTGAGCCTTTGCTCGAAAGAAAGGCAAAACGGGCATTTTCATGAACCTCCATGAAATTTTCCAAACTGGGATAGGTGCGCACTTGAAGGTGCTGCCAGTAATCCAACCCAGCCCGTTTGAGGCGGGTATCTGTGATCTCAAAACCCAAAGGTTCTATGAGGTGCAGAGTGGAACCTGACGCGAGACTCAACCTTCCAATGTTCCCTGTATTGGTTGGGATTTCAGGCTCCACAAGTACGATATTGAATCCCATAATAATTGAATTAGGTCGGTGATTACAGCGTCAGCGGATCCACTCTTCCAAAGCCGCACGCGTATTCAACATGCTCATGATCGAAGAGCCCTCTGAAGTCAATTCTCCTCCACCGATGTAGCAATCCCACAACCGACCATCCTTGAACGTCGATAAATTGAAGACCGACTCATCGTACTCGGTGACTCCGCATTGTGGAAGCAACCAAGCGTTGCCCCAACGCCCTCTTGGATCCAACGTGAGCAACCAATCATATAGGTAGTTAATCGGATTCATTCGATGCACATACAATTCATTTTGGTCAGCCCTGTCCAATTGAAATGCTTCACCGTCAGCATGCATCATGGCATCAGTCTGAACCTTCTCTGTCGGAATCAACGACATCTGCCAGACCCGATGCAATGTGATGTTGAAATCATCATTGTGCTGCTCTGCTTGCTCCAGCTCCTCAAATTGGATGCGGTGCAAGATGGTATGACGCCCCACGTCCCGGCGCCGCACTTCCTGGTCATCTTCCCCTCCAAATCGGTCCGCGCTCGGGGCCCATTGTTCGAGGTGAGCTTTCAAGTCAATGGCGGGGTCCCACGTTGCATTGGTCTGAACTCCTTCCGCATCCTGATCCTGGACACGCGCGTGGTGAAACGTAACTTCAGGGAAATCTAATTTCCAGTTGATTGACATGCTCATGGTGCAAAATAGCCCAGAACTTCTTGGAGTCCTGCGACTCGATTCAAAATCATGCCTTCCGCTTCTGGAAATTTATTCCGAGCAATCAGCACCCAATCTCCAAAATTGACCACCAAGGGATAAATGTAGGATTCCCCCATCGCATTCAAAGGTTACACCCTGTGGCACATCATCCCAAATCAACGTTTCGCCATCAAATGAGTAGGCATCGGGGTTCGGTATTGCTTCTGACAAATCCAAGGAAGCCCAGTAGGATTCGTCGCATGCCGCGGCATCACAATAATACGTGTAGATTAAGCCCTCTAAAAACTCGTACATCGTAGTGGCATCTTCTACGTTGTCACTTGGCGACCACAGCCACCTTCCTTCAACCGTGTAAGCGGGATCTTCGCATGACTGACCAAATTCACCAAGCAGACCCAATACATCCACCACGGTAACGGTTCCATCCCCATCTCCATCGTATTGGAGGTTGCAGTCAGGCTCAATGGGTTCACTGACATCCAAACCAACATTCCCTCCCAACGTCCAGGTTCCATATTCCTCTCCGCTGTTGGGCCAGGTGTCGACTTCCCAAACAAGGTAATCCTCGATGAGACAAGCCACGGGATTGCCGTTGTTTAAAGCGGAATCGTTCGTCAGCAAAACAGAAACATACATCGTATCCGTCACCGGCATGTCAAAATCAAAGGACACGAAATTCTCATCGACCAACGTTTCTTCATGCAGCACATTGCCCTGTGAATCGGTGAATTCCCATTCCATTACATTCTCTGAAGAAGGCCAGGTCAGATAGCCCCCGGGGTGGTAAATGTTAATGGAATTCGGTAAGGACCCGACATTGACAACAAGTCCCATCTGATCACAATCGACCGCTGTGGTGACCTGCGCTTCTGACAATGGGCCAAAGCCAAAAATGGCGGCCATGAGCATGCTTATGTGATATTTCATATGAACAAAAATATCAAATCACGCCCCGTTTCATATCACGCACAAGGGTGAACCCCCTTATTTCATGATTCACGCGAAGATTTTCTCTGGACCATTCCTCCTACAAGCCTTGCGGAATCCAGCTTCTTAGAGAGATTGCATTGTTTGGCGGTAGCTGCTTTGCCAAAATTTCGGGATCTCGTCATGGGTGGTTTCAATCTCCTGGAAGCTAACGGAACCGGAAGTAAAAGCCTCCCAGCTTTTAAAACCTTCAGAATCAAATCCTCCTGGGCAATGCAACACATGGACAGGGCATTGGATGGTACCCTTTTGCTGATAGGTTTCGATCAAAAATTCATGGTGCAATAAAGCCTCAACCATGGACGTGTGATCCGGTTCATCTGGCGAAAGTTGCAGGGCCATGTCAGCCAAATGGGGACGCAGCGAGGTGGCGGGTTGCAGGTCGGGCGCAGGAGGCGCTGTTTGGGCAGTTTTGTCCCACACCACCAACCTTCCGACTTTCACTCCTGCTTGTTCCAAGCGTTTCACCGCTTCAAACGCCACAATCCCACCCATCGAGTACGCTACGACTTCCTGAATTTCCCTAGGAAAATTGCCCTCAATTTGATAGGCGCTCATGAGCAAATCAGCCAACTCCTCAATGCTCGAGTAAGCCACCCTCTCCCCCATTGAAAGCGGATAATTAAACGCCATGGCCCGGTGGTTTCGGTGCAAGGGGTAGGAATTGAAAACGAGACCTAATCCAAAAATGGGCGGAAAATACCAGCTTTCTCCTTCGTTTCCCGACCGCAGTTCCCAGCATAAATCTTGATCCGACTCCATGAGCTCTTGGAACTGAGTCAATGTTTTCTGTGTCGGCGACCGGAAGAAGGTCGAAGGGCGCACGTCCAAATGGTACTCGTCGCGCAACTCTTTTAGCATGAGCAGTGCTTTCAAACTGGTACCTCCCGCCAAGAAGAAATGTCCGCCTTTCGGATCCGTGACATATTTCTGCCAAACTTCGTTCCACGGCGCGTCCCATAATTCAGCGTCGCTACTGGAAGTTTTCTGATCATCCAGCTCGAAAGACGAAGGTTCAATGGCGGCTTCAGCCAGTTCGATCAGCACAGAATGAAATGCTTCGCCTATGGCCTCAACGGTTTCGCGCGACACATAGCCGCTGTCGTATTCCCATCGAAGGTAAACGGAGTCATTTATGATTTCAACATACAGCGTCAAGGGCAAACGCGGCCGGGATTCCTGGACTAAATCTGGAGACGCCTGGGCAAGGTGAACTGGGTGTTGGATGACCAATCCGACTTGATGAAAAGGTTCGTGACTGGATCCATCGGGATAGACGATTGAGCCGTGCTGATGCCGAAAAAGGTGCACCAAAGCCGCTTTCCCTCGGCCAATGCGTTCACTCCATGGATGATCGATGGCCGCAGGGAATGGAAAGGCCCGCATGTACATCCCTACCGAAGGCGTGCTGCGGGTGTCCATGACCAATGAAACCCAATGAGTCTCCAACCCTGCACGCTGCATGCTCTCTCCAAGCACAAGCGAATGAATGACAGCAAGGCTCGTCTTCCATTGCGTTTGCAACGATTGAACTGATTGCATGGCCAAATCACTCAACTGAACGATATGGTTTTTCTCGAGGCATTGTGCAGGGGACCCCTCCAATCGCCCGGGCAGTGGACTGAGTCCAAAATAGCTATTCCAATTCGACGGTTGGGAGACGACTTCCCTCATCGGCACCTCAGGAATCACGGGTTCATTCCGCTTGAAGGCTTGGTATATTTCAGCAATTCGCGCATCCGAACCTCCGTCAAACACCAAATGGTGCGGGTTAAAATAGAGCACACGTTGTCCCTCGACGTGCAAGAGTTCCGCCTCAAAGGCGGGGCCAGCCCGCAACGGAATCGTTTGAAAGTGTGCGGCTTCGCGGAAGTCATCGAATGCTTCGGAGGTCAAAGTCCGTTCCGGCAGCTCGTAGCCCTCCATGGGGAGAGCGTGCTGCATGAGGGTGCCGTCAGGCGCGACTTCAAACCGCACGAATAGGCTTGGGCAAGCGCGCAATGTTTGCGCTGCGAGTTCGTTGAATCGGTCTTCTGTATCAGGGATGCGAACGAATTGTGGAAGGTTGTAAAGGCTTTCATCCTTCGCCATCATTTCAATCCAGAGGGCTTCTTGTGCCCGGTTTGCTGGCATGGAGGATACGGCTTCGCTGGCCGCTACTTCAACAACAGGATCCTTCAATACGGTCGACAGGACAGCAAAAGATTCGCAGGCGAACAAGTGATATACCTGCAAAGTTTGTTCGTTTGACCGGTTCCATTCGCGAACGAAGTGCATGGCATCGAAACTCGACAACCCCAATGCAAAAAAGTTGTCGTTCTTCTGAGCATTCAACCCAAACAGTTGATTTGCTAATGTCAAGAGATCCGAAGCCCCTTCTGAACGGGGTTCTTCCCCCATCTTCCCCTGCAGTTCTGGAAGCATCCCAAGGGCCTTCCGATCCACCTTGCCATTGATTGTGATCGGGAACGCAGGCACATGAAGAAACCGCGAAGGCAGGTAATAGGACGGATGATGTTGAAGGATGTACTCCCGAATGGCCGCCAAATCTTTCGGCGAAACTTCCTGCACATGAGCAGCCCCCAATTCCAGCGCATACCCGTTGTTAAAGGCAAAGGCAGCCCAGGTGATGTGCGAACTGATCGAGTTCAAGATGGATTCGATCTCCTGCAGCTCCAAACGCTGGCCCCGGATTTTCACCTGCAGATCACCCCGACCGAGAAAATGGAAATGACCATATTCATCCAGTGTTCCACGGTCTGCCGTGCGCCATGGTCCCGATTCATGGTTCCAAGCGCCCTCTTTGAAGTAACCTAAACCCACACAGGGTCCGTCGATGCAAATGTACCCCTCCATCCCCGGTGGCAGACGATGGCCGGCTTCATCGGTGATGCTCAGATGGGAATGCTGCATGGCATGGCCGATGGGCACCATGAGTCCTTTTGCATAACCCTGCGGGTCTGCCAAAATGGAATTGTCGATGGTCGTTTCAGAAAGCCCGTAGTTGTTGACGACTTGTGTTCCATCGCCTACAATGGCCTGCAGCGCCTCCATTTCGGCAACTGTCCAAGCATCGGATCCGACGATGAGGTAGCGCAACGAAGGCACCTCCAGATGGCCTTCATCGATCCACCAGCGGATGATGAGCGGTGTAGTTTCAAACAACGTGGCTTCGTGTTCTCGGATTTGACGAGCAATCTCCATGGGGTCCTTGCGCTGGAAAGCATCCAGCAAAACCAACTCAGCCCCGAGAAAAAAGGAGCGGCCGAGGTCGCCGAGAAACACGTCGAACGAAAAAGATACAGCTTGCAGGACTTTATCGTTTGGCACCTGCGAATAACTGGTCACCCATGCATCAATAGCGGCTTCGTAACCCGTGCGCTTCACCCCCACAAGCTTGGGAACACCTGTACTACCTGAGGTCGCGATGGCATAGGCCATCCGAGGAGCAAATACTGGATTGGGTAAAATGGGAATGATTGCTTCTGCGGAATCGGGGTAAACGGCCTTTTGTCCGCAAAGGGACTCAATGAGTTCGATCCGATCTTTTGGCGTGTCTGCGTCAATGGGGATGAATGGGATTTCATGAACCAGGCAAGAGATGATCAATGCCACGTGATTGGAATTCCGTTCCGCAACGATGGGGATGATTCCAGTCCCCGACCAATCCAACCGCGTTCGCCATGTTTCCATGATCTCATTGAAGGCGTCATAACTGTATGAGTGCTGCGTACAAGTGATGGCCGTTTGGCCCCGTTTTTCGCCAACGACACCGGCCCAACGCTGCTTCAATTTAGTTCCCACGTGCCAGTCAGACATCGCGGAAACAGAAGGAACTTGAATGGGATGAAATAGGGACTCGTGCAGGCGTTCGACTGCTTTCATGGAAAACTTTTCAGGATCAAATTCCCATTGAAACCAAGCTTCATCACCCGCGTCGATGAAGTCCAGCGATAGGTCAAAGGCGGTTCTCTGGACCTCGAAGGGAAGGACCTCTGCCCAGGCCACTTTCTCCCATTGATTGTATGTCAACGTGGTGTTGAAATAGGGAGTTCCTTGCGCCTGCTTCGTTTTATCGAGCCGGGCGATTTCCGAAAAAGGCTGCCGCGACTTTTTTGCCATCTCGCGCCATTGCGCAAGGATGGTTGCAGGATCCTCAAATTTGGCAGGAATGGGCAAGGTATTCACCGACATCGCTTCCAATTGGATGTCATCCCAATCTCCTCGCGCATTGACGACCACACCAGTCGCAAAGTCTCCGCCAGGAAAAAAGCGGTTCCATGCTTGCATCCACAGGACGAACCCCGCCTCAAACCGAGAACAACCCAACGTCCCTTGCAGCGCAACAAGGGTTTGATTCTCTTCAAAGCTCAACGCCTTCTTCACTACGCACACGTCAGATGGTGGCTGAATGCGGGAAAAAGGCAACTTTTGAACCCGAACAGCGTCGAGCGCATCCGTCCAAAAAGGAACATCCACGGGCTCATCCACGGGTTCGACGAGTTCCATCGGGGTCAAGGTTTCAGATTCCAAGTCACGGGACAAGGTGCTCAGCATTTGCTGAATTCCCAACCCGTCAAGGAGACCATGGTGCACCCGGAAAGCAACGAGGTTGCTGGACACATAGACATGGACCAGCGACTGAAAGTTCGGGGTGGATTGATCGTCTACCTGCCGAACAAAGTCCTCCGCATTCGCTGCCTCCAACCGATGTATGCGCGGTTGAGCAGCAACCCAGCGATACCCTGTACCATCCGATTCAACTCCGAATTGCAAGGACGGTTGGCTGACCACCCAGCGTTGCAACTCAGCGATGATTTCGGGATTGTTCGGAAGGTGAAATCCCGTCCGAATCCAATACGTTTCATTCCAATTTGGGTCACTTTCGGAGAGAAAGAAAATCCGAGCGGCGGCTGAGTGCACCGCCTTTCCAGCCTGGACCGGTTGGCGATCTTGAGAGCCCAATTCCTCCACGAGTGAGGGCAAATGGCGCAATGACGTGCAGGTCAATACAGCTCGCATCTCCAATTGCATTTCGAGCTTTTTCTTGACCCTGCCTACAAATTTTAAAGCATGGACGGAGTTCAGCCCATTGGAATACCAACCGACATCCTCGCGCAGAGTTAGATCGGGAAACAACTCCTCCAGTACTTGCCGGAATGCAGCAGGAAGAGGTGGGAGATCCTCTCGCTTATCCTGGTCTTCGTGCAACTTTTGCAATGCACGGAGGTCGACTTTTCCGTTTTTATTTAAGGGGAATTCCGATACAGTGTGCAGGAAACCAGGAATCGCATATGGTGGAAGCCATTCACTCAATCCTTTGCGATCGGGAAGGGAGAAATCATCGTCGGCAAGACCAAATGCACGGAGGACAGGCGCATCATAGGCCACGATCCAATTTGAAATTCCAGACCACGCTTTCAATGCATGCTCAATGCGAGCGGTTTCGAAGCGTTGCCCGTTGATTTTGATCTGATGATCCCGCCGACCGCGGAAGAACAAATTTCCCTCCTCATCGCGCCATCCCAAGTCTCCTGTCTTAAATGCTCGCGCCTTTTGGAATTCAATAAATCGGCCTTGGTCCGCGTCACCGGCGTATCCCATTCCCACGGCCAAACCAGAAATGACAATCTCACCCGCCTCAAATGGCGGCATTGGCTGCAAGTATGCTCCGACGATGTCATTTTGACCATGTGCAAATTCGGTGCCCAGCGGCAATAAGCCCTCATGAAACCCACCTGAGTTCTCCAGTCCGGAAGTGAAAAACGAACATTCCGAAGGTCCGTAAAACTGAAACAGTCGGGCAGTTTCGAATTTCTTGTGGAGGTTGCGCTGGAGGTATTGCGGTACCTTATCGCCACCGGTCATGACGATCCGTCCCACTGCGTCAGGGCTCTTTTGCTCAATCCAGTTCTCCAACAAAGCAGGGACCAAGTGAAACGCTGTGACATCGCGGAATGCGCGATTGATGGCTTCGGCTTCACTGAGGTCCTCCTTGGTCAAAAATCGAGTTTCCCATCCTTTCCAAAGCGGAAAAACCAACTCGGCCAATCCGACATCAAACGCAGGATGTGCAATAGCGGCAAACACTTCCGCTTCCCTCCAGGGAAGTTTGTCTTCCCATGCCAGCATGAATGCCAAGATGTTGTCCAAAGACAATTGAACTACTTTGGGTTCCCCTGTCGAACCTGAAGTACAAATGGACACTGCAACGGCGCCGGCCTCCTGAACTGCAGATGGTTGAGCCGTCCAGCTTTGAAGCCGATCCATTGCGATGCGATCCAACAATCGCTCCGCATTCTCCGCATTCTCGGCATTCTCGGCAATGAAAATTGCGTCGGGAGGCTTCAGACCGCGCAAAGCATCCAAAAAGTGGTCGGTTTCCCGTTCGTTGACCGTAATCAATTCCACACCAACGCGCCATGCAGCACAGATCAATTCGGGCAAATGCGGGTGTTTCTCCCCGTAATACCAGATTCTATTCACATGCTCAAATTCACCGATCAAGTGGTCGTAACGCTTGCGCTGCTCCTCCGAAAGGTTCCGTTCCACCTGGTCGAAAAACTCCTCCTTCGAGAGGGTAAGCGTGGGTTGCGGTGAAGAGACCTGTGATGCAACGAGGGACGAAAGGGTCGTCTCAAGCTGACCTGATAGCTTACCGAGCATCGCGGAGAACGCTTTCGCTAAATGCTCGATTTGGGCAGCAGGATGCGATGCGGAGTGAAAATGCCAATCGAGCGTGTATTGCCCATCAGAGGGGGTAACGGCAAGGCTCAATGGAAACTCTGAAAAGTCATGCGAATCCATGAGCGTGAATTCGGATTCAGCAGCCTCCAATCCCGCCTCCAACGGATAGTTCTCAAAGGCAATCAGGAAGGAAAATTGCAGGTCACTGAAGGCTGAGTCCAAGGTGTTGACAAAAGGGAAAGCAGCCACGGAGCGTTCCCTTTGTTTGAAGGCCTCCAATAAATGGTTCATCGGCGCATGGAGGTCGACTACCATTTGACACGGAAGGGTCTGAATGCCGAGCCCAAAAGCATTCGGCAGCGATGAAATCAGACCATTCTGCTTCACAACCCCAAATTGCACGGAAGGGGTTTGCGTGTAGTTCGAAATAAAACAGCCCCATGAGAAATTCAAGGCCTCTGCCGGGGTCAATCCCCAGTCCCTTGACAAACCATCGAGGAGTGTTCTTGGAATCTGCTCGGAAAACGTGCAATGTTGGCCGGTTGGCGACGAGTGTTTCGTGAGCTCTGCAAAAGAGTCGAAGGACTTCACGTATCGCTTGTATGCGACCAGAGCGGAAGTGTGGTCGAGTTGGGTCCAGGCCTCGTACCAGTGGCGATTGAGTTTGACGGGCAACTGCCGTTGCGGGTGATGCAAAAACCCAATGAAATCACGAAGCAACGCCTGTTTTCCCCACCCGTCGAACAGCAAATGATGGTTCGTGATGCACAAAAAACGCTTACCCCCTCCTTCCACCCAATCAAATCGGATGCACGGTTCTTTTTGAAGATTGAATCCTCGAGTTCGGATCCGTCGTGCCAGTGCCTTCCATTCACCAGGTCCGCAAGTGTGCTGCTCAACGGCAGGGTATGTGTTGGCATTGCTGACCCAAACCGGCTGTTTCAATCCCTCATGCAAAACAACGGACCGAAAGCCTTCGTAAGCTCCAATGAGCTGTGTCAGAGCAGCTTGCACTTCGATCCAATGATGGCGGTTCACTTGAAAGACCAATTGCTGCACATACGTGTGCGGCGCATCTTTGAGTGTTGCGGCAAGCATATACTGCTGAGCTGGAAGCAGGGGTACAATGGATCGTGAACCTGTCATGTTGATGGCTCAATTACAGATTTCCAAGCAGCTCATCAATTGCGTCGAGGTCGGCTTCGTCGATGTCATTGGAGATGTAATCTGAGGTGTTTTGGTTCTGGCTAATTTCATCAAAAAGACGATTGAATGTCAATTGAAATGCTTCGGCGTCGAAATCGGGGTGCGTGCGGAGCATCCATGTCATTCTCCCCCCGCGGATCATGGCATTCACTTCCACGACGCTGAGAGTAAGATTCTTCCCGTCTGACATGGGACCTTGAGCGATGGTGGAAGGCGCTGCAATTCCTCCGCGGTCTTCATCGAAATTCCCCAAATAATTGAGCAAAACGGGGAAGGGCGGTTGCTGCCATTCGGGCTGTGCCATGTAGGTCAAACCACTGTGTGGCAAATCTTCAAAGGCTTTTTGTATGGACTCAAGGAGCTTGTCTTCAGCAGGCCAATCATGTGCGAAGACCGGATAAAACTGCGTGAACCATCCCAAAGAGTCTGACAATTCGGACACCCCATCGTAGCTGCGTCCATGCGTTTCAAAGAAGACGGCTGTTGGCGGCAATTTTAATGCCGCCCAAGCCCGGAGAAAAAGGAAGAGGAATTTTTCGTTGGAGGCAGCACCAAATCCGCTGCTTTGTGTGAAAGCTGAAGTGGCCGCTGCGTCCCATTCCCATTCGAGGTAGGTGCTTTCATCCAGACTGCAGCGGGACCAATCCTTAAATGGATGGGTGATTTCGGTACCGTAATAGCTGGACGATTCTGTTTGGTTTGCCTCTGCCAACTCCAAAAACCGCTGATGCACCTTCCCAAAGACTTCAGGACCAAAATGCGCTCCGGCTTGGCCCGACAAGGTCGCCTGCAATTCATCCAAGAAGACCCGCCATGAGTAGCCGTCGCAATAGAAATGGTGAATGGCGGCGAACAAAAACAGCTGACCATTCCTTTCAAAAATGGCACCTCCAGCCACTGGGCCACGTTCCAAATCAAAGGCTTTCTGAATTTCTGTACAATGCGCCGTAATTTCCGCCTCATGGGTGCAGGAATGCACAGCGACTTGAGGCGGCATCCCCTCGACCCACCCGTTGCGATACACCTTCTGGAGGATTTGAAATTGACGAAGCGATGTCCTGAGTACCTCCGCGAGCTGTTGGGTCTCACCGGGCACGAGCAATTCGAGCAGGATGGATTGGTTGTAATGGTTCTTATTGCCTTCCGCGTGCTGCAAGAACCATTGTTGAATCGGGGTGAGTTCAGTCGCATGACCGGTGACTTGAATGGCCCCTTCGCTGTTCACAATCCCACCAATCCATTCACTCAAGGACGGAGCATTCAATAGGGCTCCCAAATCCACGTCAAACCCGCGCCCTCTTAATTTACCCACGATGCGCAAAGCTGTGATGCTGTCTCCCCCTTGCTCGATGAGGCTCAAATGACCATTCAGATAACTGAACTCGGGGAGGTGTGAGCGCAGGAAACGATTGAAACCGTCGTTCTTGTGCTCCGCGCGGTAACTGCGGACTGATTCGATGAGGTCTTCGCTCATCACTACTTCCTGGGGCGTGCACCAAACCGGAAGCCCTTCCTGAAGAATGGATTGGATGCGGGACTCCAAATACGCAGGTCCTTGAACAAAGAGAACAATGGCACCGTCCACGATTTCGCAAAGAACAGCGGGGACCGCAGGCGCTTGAGCTCGGACCAGTCGTTCGATCGAGGTATTCCGCACGCGATTGCCAAACCGCTCGAATGATCTGAGGTCCGCGAGGCCTGTAAATCCGCTCGCGGAAGTGTAAACAGCCCACCCCGGAACCAATTCCCGCCCGGGAACTCCCTCGGATTGCGGAAACCTGAGGCGATCGAAATTTCCCCTCCATTCATGGTCGTTGAGAAGCCAATTCCATTCCCCATTGGGCATGCGTTGCACGATCATCGGGAACGTGAATTTTTCGGACCAATCTTTCACCAAACAAATGGCATCGGAGGGCAGCATCGGCAGTTGTGAAGATGCCAGAACGGGAATCAGCGGCCAAGTGTCGGCTTGATGAAGCAGCGAACGCAAGGCATGGGACACAATTGGAGCGTACGCAACGGGAACGGACACCTGCTGTTCGTTGAGTATGCCGGCGATGTGCTGGAGGCCTTCCCACCGCACAGCCATTCCAGAATTCACACGCAACCTCAATGGTCCTGCATTTTTGGTCGCTGCAGGCACCAGATGAGATGGGATCAACCCTTGCGGCTCCAGCCGTCCGCAATAAATGGTTCCTTTTGGTAGCGATTTGATTTGCTTGAGGTAGGCCAATTGCTGTTGCACGCGCTTCCAGCCAACCCGCCGCAGGTGCTCTGTATGCAACGCGTGCTTCCAGGCATCGTCGCGATTCAGCCACGCACCCAATAGGGCGGAGTCCAGCGCCTGATCGATTCCGGCAACTGGAACATCCGGCAAGGACTGAAGCAATGCCGCTTCATCGAGTTTACCGTTCGCAGTTGTTGGGAATGCCGCCACCACAACAAATCGATGCGGAATCATATACGGCGGAAGTGCAGAAGCCAGGGCATCGTAGAAGGCAATGTTTGGATCCGATGTTTGAACAAAGCAAACCAGTTGGTTGCCTTGATTGAAAGGCACGATGCATGCGTGAGACTCTAGGGCAAACGTATCATACAAGGCTTTCCGAATCTCATCGGTTTCAATGCGGTAACCATTCAGTTTCAATTGCCCATCTTTCCGGGACACGAAAAGCAGGTTGCCATCTTCTTGCATGCACACGACATCACCGGTCTTGTATACCAATCCCTGAGGCATGGTTTCCAGCTTCAGGAAGGAACCGACCGTCAATGCCGCATCGTTCAAATAACCTGAGGCCAACGAGGTTCCGGTCACGTAAAGTTCGCCTTCCACCCCACGCGGTACGGGCCGCCCATGGTCATCCATCACGGCAACCCCCATGCCGGCGATGGGTGTTCCAATCAAGGGAACCTCCCCTCTTTGGACCTCCCTCACGGTGCATCCTACGGTCACCTCCGTAGGGCCGTATTCGTTGATGAGCCGATGATCGGGGTTGGACAAACAGGCCGCTGCATGGGATGCTTGGAGCGCTTCGCCGCCCACTACGAAAGTCTTCGGCGTTGCTCGTTCGAACCATTCCGGTTCGGCGAGTTGAATGTGCGACGGCGTGAGTTTCGCCACATGGCACGCTGCATCTTGGAGGCAAATCTGCAGGCTCTCATAGGGAGACACGTGTTCTGAATGCACGTTGATTTCACAGCCATTAACGAGGCCGCCGAGTAGTTCAGTCAATGTGAAATCGAAGGATAATGGCGTAAAAACGTGGACGGTGCCGGGGTCAGTTTGCTGGAAGTACGAATTTTGACAATGTGCCAAATAATTGCTGAGCGCACGGTGAGCAATTGCAACTCCTTTTGGAACGCCCGTCGACCCGGAAGTGAATAGCGCATATGCTGGCCGATCCAATTGATTCGGAACACCTCGCAGAGGGGCCGAGTCTTGTTGGAGTGCCATCAGGTTTTCAGCCTTCAGAATCAATTTGATCTCGGCCTGCTTCATCACCTGTTGCACGCGGGGTTCCGGCCATGACACATCCACCGGGACGAAGGCTTTCCCCGACTTGAGTATGGCCAAAACAGCAATCAGCACTTCGGCACTTCGGGGCATTTGAATCCCGATGTATGAACTCGCTTGGAATTCCGGCATTCGTTCCAGTTGACCCGCGGCCTGATTGGTCAGCTGATCCAGCTCAGCGAAAGTGTAGGTGGATTGTTCATCGCGAATGGCGGTGGCGTTGGGGCGACGTTGAACCTGGCTTTGAAAAGCATCCAAAATGTGCGTCAGCTCGACGGGACTGTCATTGAATGTTATGCTCTCACGGGGCTTCAACTCACCCTGCTTTGGACTTCCCTCTAAATGGTTTTGAAGGCCTTGGATCCAAGGCTGACTCATGCTGAGTTGATGCCAAATAACGAGGCCCTTTTCTGACGGTACGAGCACCAATTCAAATGCTTCCCAAGAAGAAACCGCTGCCTCGTCCAGCACACACAAGAGATTCGAGTGAATCGGGAGGTTGCCCGCGATGAAATCCTTGAAAACGTCCCGGTGTTGTTTCAGCCCTTGCCATTGTTCTTCCAGCAATTTGGCATCGGTGTTGGGGTCATCCAATGCCATTGGAAACACCTCACCTTCCTGGGCAACGCACCATTGAAAACCGGCATGTTGCCAAACCCGGTCCCGCAGGAAGTGTGCGAAATGCTCCATCAAGTCCTTACCACAAAGGTGAACGCCCTCCAATCGAACTTCTCGGAATTCTCCGTTGCGAGGGACCGAGGCGTTCCTCCAAATGCCAGGATATTCGGAGAAGGCGAAGCGATTCCAATGCACCAAACCACCTTCACCGGGGTCATCCGTCTGCTCGACGACCTCAACATCGGAAAAGACCTCCGTCCACGAGGGGCCTGAAGGAATGAATACATCACCGCCCACATGCGCAGGGTCGAATGTCGACACATCCAAGACCACCTGTGTCGGAGGGGGTGCGTCGAGGAGGGGCTGCCGAATGGGGTCGTCTGAACGAGATTCAACCAAAAGGCGATGAAACCGCTTGAATTTTTGCTCTAAGGCTTGGATCAAATGGTGGTCAATCCTACGGGCATCGTAGACCATACGGATGTCGTATCCCTCATCCCTCGGGAAAACGCAAAATGTGATGGGATAACCGGTGACCTCTTTGACAGAAATGAGCTTGGCTTGAAACCCTTCGCTTTGTATGTCTTCGTATGGATAGTTTTCAAAAACGAAGAGGAGGTCGGCTGATTCTTTGGGCTCTGACACGAAGGTCTCGGTCAAGCGCGATTGAAGGGACTGATGTACCTCCTTTACCCACTCTGCTGCCGTTTGCTGTTTTACTTCAGGTAGAGGCAAGCTGACGTTGCGTATGAATAGCCCGACTGCTTCATCGATGTCGCCTTCCAGCACGTTCCGACCCGAACTGATGCCATGGATGTACAATCCTTCGGTAGAATCCATGCTCCGCAAGGCCAGGAACAATGCCGCTGCGCAAAGTACTTGTCGCGTGACTCCCAATTTCTGTAAGGTCTTCGGCTCTGCATCCCCTTCGCCTCCGAGGCGAAAGTGGTGTTCCTCAAAGCCGGCATGCCATTGGAAAGAATCGATGTCCAATCGGAAAGGAACCCCCAAAGCCGATGAATCGTTTGGAGCCGACAAGCGATTTTCCCTTTCGATTTGAGTCAGCTGCAACTGATGGTTAGTTCGGGGATGAATGGAATCATCACCCATTGCAACACGCTGAAGAAAGTCACGGATCAAGATTCCAACGCTCCATCCATCCAAGATGACGTGATGATGTGTCCAAAGCAGGTAGTGTTTTCCTTTGACCCGGCAAAAAGTAATGCGCAGCAAGCCCTCTGGAAAGCCTCGCGCCAAATCCTCGGCAAGGGCCTCTTCAATGGAAGTCCACGTTCCATGAGAGACCTCCAACGGCGCTTTGGAGACCCTCTGAAATAAATCATCATCTCCCTCCTGTATCCGCACCCTCAGCTGGTCATAACTATTCCAAATCGCAGATAGACATGACTCCAACACCTCAATCGCAGGGGACTTTTCCAATTCAAACAGGAATTGTTCATGGTACGCTCCCACGGTTTTCATCGCTTGATAATGGCCCCAGATTTTCTGTTGCATTTCAGCCAATGGGTAACGATCACTGCTGGTGATCACCCGAGAAGAAGCAGGAACCGCACCGATCTCAAACCGCCAGGCATCCATCCGCGTTAAGCTGAGCAATTCGGAAAGGTTGACCGCAGCGCCTTGCTCCTTCATTTTCGCCAACATCCGAATGGCCTGGATGGAATCGCCGCCATTCCCTTGAAAGCTCAAATCCCCTCGCAAAGGCGTGGCAAACACAGCGTTCCAAGCTTCGTCAAGGAGTTGTCGGTGCGAATTTTGCTGATCATAGCATCGCACCCGGTAGTCTGCCAGGCACTGATGCCAATAGGCATTCCTTTCTGCGGTGGGTCGCTCCGCCATCAATTCCAAGACCATTTGCCTGATTTCGTCTGCGATGGAGGACAATCCGAGATCGACCGAAAAATGAAGGGTTTCCAGATCTTTGGAAAACATCAAAGACAGCGGAAAAGAGGGCAAGGCGGGATTGGAGGAGTCCGAAACGACAAGCCCCCCTAAACCGGGATCTACAAAGTCATTCAAGTGCTGCAAGTGCTGCTTTAGCTCGGGCAATAGCAATTTCGCATCTTCACGCGCATTTCCTGACGTGCACATGTCCAAAGGGATGGCCATCAAACCATGTTGGTAAGCGAGTTGTAAATCGACGCGGTCCTCCACCAATTGATTCCGCAAAAAACAGATCAAGAGGACTTTGGCGTTGTTCACATTTCCTTTACACAGTGCTTTGAATCCAGCAGGTACAGGAACGTCCCACTCCTGCCTTTCTGCCGATAGAATCGGCAATGCAGACTGCAGTTTTACAGAGCTAAAATGGGATTCCCAATGGTTCACAACCCTCTTATTTACGGGTGATTTCAGCGATATACTGTAAGGAATCATCGGCCTGGTGAACGGTCTCCAGGCGCCAAGCGGTCGAAGCAAGCATTTCGTCCAATTCTTCCGGCGAGGCGAAAAGGTAATCGCTCCAAGGAGTAGCGAACTTTTTGTACCGAACACGCACCCTCATCTGGCCGCCCATTCGCCCTTGCCTCAAATTATGTGCAACGTATTCTCGGGTTTCCTCATCTAAGAACCCTTCATCATACGGGCTCATGGACTCCATAAAAACGGTGGATTGAGCATGGGTGCATTGTTCCAAGAGCGCCATGAAATGGCGGAAAAACTGGGCGTTCTGAAGCAGTCCCAAATTGTTTCCCCAAAACACCACATGATCGAACATCCAATCCGAAGGCCTTTGTTGAAAGTGGCCGACATCGCAAAGAATCGTGTGCTCTATTCCCCGCAATCTGCATGTTTCGACGGCGAGTGGAGAATTGTCCATGGCGTAAACCTCACACCCGTTTTGTTGGAAAAACAGAGCGTGCTTCCCACCCCCACACCCGACATCCAACACCCGACCATCCAAACGCTTGGCGAGCTGTTGCTGGGTTTGGGTCCAGTCTTCCAGGGGCTCGAAGTAAGCGTTGCTGTCACCATACAAAATGAACCTGCCATCGTCGCGCTCTTCGATTTCATATCCTCCGCGATGGTTCCCGGATTCAAAGCAATCGTGTATGTTGTTACCAAAAGCATCTTCACTTGGATGCAGTCCATGTATGAGGTGGGTGTCCTTCATGATTTACTCTGCCAAAAATCCGTCCTTATCGCTTCCATTTTCCCGGTCATTGATTTAAATACACAATGATTTTCCAGACTATGAAAGTATTCATAAAATCAATAAAATCAAGCATATCTGTTTGGACGGTTTTTGGTCTGTCGAAATCAAGAACGATGCTTTTTCGATGCATTCCAAAGAACATCCTCCGCTACATTTGAATGAGTTCGATGTTGGATCGGATCAATTGAATGAAGCACATGAAAATAAAAGCATGTGAAAGCCATCTTGATCGAATCGCATGCCTTTTTATCCTCATCCCCAAAGCACTTTGCACAAGAACCAGCATCAAAGGCAAGACCAAAAGGTTGGATTGAAAGGACTCCTGGAAATTTCCTAGGATGAGCAACTCACATGCTCTCGTGAGTCCACAAAATGGACAGTGGAGACCGAACAATGTTTCCACTAAGCAAATATGAGGTATTCGTGATGCTCCAGCATAGAGCGCAATAAGAAGCACAAGCAGCGGCCCCCACGTCTTGAGCGTTTTATAATAGGGCCACCGAGTTATCGAAATCAATTTTCGCATTGTATGCCAAGAGGAATATAAGGCAGCCAAGGGGAAAAAAGCAGATTCCTAGCGCCCAAGAAACCCAATTAGGGGCAAAAACGTAGACAATTGTTGCCTGCGTTCCATCTTTAGTCAGGGTCAATGTTGTCTTCTGGGTGAAAAAGGTGTCCGACCGTGTGAAAACGTGTTGTCGTTCGTTCTCCATCGTGACAATTCCCAAGTTGGGGAGGCGTTCAGCGATTTGGCCTAATGTACCATCGTCAGGGGAGAGGCCTCCCATATTTTTGATGCCTTGGAACATGACTTTAAGCCTGCCAAGTATTGCCACATCCTTGACACTGCGTCGGTTGACGATTTGTCAGCAGAATTAACAGCCCGAGTGGAAAAAAGCAAATTGCCACGAGGATTTGCCATGTATAGAATTTGCCTTTGGCCGTATTGGTTTTGCACTGGGGACAGGTTACGATGCTCATGGTTGATGATTTTCCGTTAAGGTAATTCGAAAATTGTAAATCGACGCTTTGGAATGGCCCTAACCCAAGCCCATGTTCCAATCATTCCTTGACAAATCGAATGGCTTCGTAAGATTTTCCAGTTACGCGAAGTTGCAAGTTGTACAAACCGGCCGGCAGTGTTCCAACGTTAACAGCTTCATTCCCTACGCCGCGTTGTTGGTGCACGACTTTACCGTTTGCACCATAAACAAAGGCTTCCCATGTCTCGTTGGTTGCGAGACCCCTGATCTGGGCTGTGGTCCTAACAGGGTTGGGAAAGAGGGAGAGTGCCTTGGTGGCGAATGCCGTTTCACCAATATCCGAAGCCGTGCTTTCGCAGATTTCGAAGTTGAGCGTACTTGGCGGTGTTGAGGTGGTGTTCGTTTCGTCAATGACAATCTCGCCGCTCGTATTTTGCACGATGTACCCTGTTTGGTTGGGGAAACTGACAGCTGGCGTCACAACAAAGTCTATTTCGCCTTCATCAACTGTAACCATCACAGGTCGACTCTGGAAACTTTCATAATCTGCAAAACCATCACCATTGAAATCGGGGTTAAAGAAAATATTGGCCTCCAAACCCGATTCAGAATAGACGGCCATATTTCCTCCGTACCAACCATCTTGGGACCCGTCAGTGAATGTAACTTCTATGAGGCCGCAGGTTGGACTTTCTTCGCATGGATTCAATCCATAAATGCTGACCGGCGGATAAGCAAAGCTGCTGTAGATAATAGCTCCGAATTGATCCTCAACTTCGAATCCGTGGTTCCCGCTCCAGAAGCTCCCCGCACTGCTGTAAATCACGTCAATTCGAGAACCATTGTTCACAGGCACAGAAAAGGAGTCCGATGTACCTGTTGTCAAGGTCTCCGATGCGAGTAAGGTGCCATCTGAAAAAACATTGATTGTTGAGCCTCCCCACCCTTCTGATGGATCATCGAAGGTGAACATGTTAATTTTCCATGCTCCGCATGTTCCCTCGGGATCTGGAAAGTCAAAAGGCATTACTTCACCCAATGCGTGCACCACTCCATTGTAGGCGAGCATGTTTGGCTGAACAATGGGGGCCGAATTGGCTGCAATGCCCTCGGAGTCAATGGAGATTCCAATATTGCCGTTGCCATAGGAAGGCAGATTTTGACCATTGAATAAATCATCCGATTCATAAACAGCCTCTACCAGATGCGCATAGAGGATGTCATCCATGAACTGGGAGGCGAGTAAGGCTTCTACGCTCTCGAAGCCA
>DBBR01000009.1:27122-27425 GCA_002292325.1 Flavobacteriales bacterium UBA979
CAGCGCTTCATCCAAACCTTCGGCCAAAAGTGCCTGCTCGAGGATGGTGTGGTCCGGACTTTGGACGATGACGTCCCACGTTGTGGCGCCGGGGTAGCCGGCGGGAGCTAGGATGTGATCAATGACGTGGATTACACCGTTAAATGCTGTGATATCAGGATAGGTGATGTTGGCGTCATCTACCATTGCACCGGCGTCGCCGATGGAAATGGAGACGGACTGGCCCTCCGCCGTGGGCAATTCCATGCCGTCTTCGAGGTCACTCGCCATGTAAATGCCCGGCACGATGTGGTAAGCTAACGC
>DBBR01000031.1 GCA_002292325.1 Flavobacteriales bacterium UBA979
TTCATTCGTGAATTTGATCCACTCGAGGAGGCGTTTGTAGGCATTCAAGTTTCTCAGGCAGACGGTAAGTTTGGAAAGACTTACTTGAAGTTTCATGAAGAAAGTACTCCGGAATGGGAGTGGGAGCTTGACGCCACGCACAAAGGTTCTGGCAACTGGAGAAACCCCCAGGTTTACACTACCCTTGAAAACGGACACGAATTGCACATCAATAGCATGGGTGCGCTTGCTGATGCGGAGACCATTCCTTTCACGGTGCGAAGTGGACAAGAAGGAACGGTAATGATTCAGCTTGAAGAGGGAACGTCTCTGCCTGAAGGCTTCTGCGCCGTCTTTGAAGACCTTGAAACCGGTGAGAAAGCGGGATTAGGAGGTGATCCAATGATTGTGGAATTGGACCCAACCACCACTTACTCTGACCGATTCATCATTACAGTCTTATCTGCGCCAGTTTTTGAAGCAACAGCCAGCCACTGCGAAGGAGGAATTCTTCATTTCAATGGTGAAAATGCGGGATTATGGGACGTGAACTGGGAGCAAATTGGTGGAGATGTCACAGGTTCAGGCTGTGTCACAGGATTGGAGACAGGAGAATATGCTGTTGAAGCGATTGACCCCTTTTCACAATGTGAGGTGCACTCAAATGTTACAATCCAAGAGGTTTGCATGGGTGACTTCAATTTGAATGGAGAACGTGACATTACCGATTTGTTGGTTTTGTTGGTAGGCATCCAACCTGTTGATAACTTTGAAGGTACTTTCCCAGAAACAGACTGTGACTGCGACGGAGCCATGACGACTTTAGACCTGTTAATGTTCTTGCCCCAGTTCGGTGCAGGGTGTGAATGAACTATGAAGAAATTGTTGAAGTAATGAAGAACTTGTCATTTTTAATTCTGCTGAGTGCAGCACTTGTTTTGAGCGTTAGCATGCAGGGCCAATCTTGTTGGGGTGGCTACGTTCCATCGAATGATGCCATTGATTGCGCTTCTGGTTGGACTCCCGGGTCTCCGGCTGGCCCTTGTTGCGCAACGTATAAAGCGTGCAACAGCTATGCGTCTCCATGCCCTACATACGACCCTGATTATTCTGCGACCGGCGGATGTGACATGAGCTGTACCCCCATCGATAGCGGCGTGTTGTTTTTGTTGATTGGAGGAGCTGCTTTCGGTGGTTTCTTGATCATGCGGCGCAGAGAAACGGATCTTATCCCGACCCGATCTTAAAGAAGTTTTACTTCATTGGTAATAAATTAGCCCGGCTTTCATGTCGGGCTAATTTGTTGGCAACGGTTTGGTTACGAGCATGCAGTCCGCTCTTGATGAAAAGGAAAAGGACTATCGGGATGCTACGAATGTGGTCTGTTCCCGTGGGTTTTCGGCGTCAATCCCAACATGATTCCAGGATGGAGCCTTGATGAATCCGTCTTGCAACTGCAATGCATCTCACTGAAATTGGCAATGGCAACCTGAACGTGACGGATCGTCGCCACGCTTCCGCCAAGGGCGTAGCGTCATTCACACGCTTCACCAAAGGCAGCGAGCAATAAAAGCACGTCCGCAACGCTGACCATGCCGTCGCCGTTGATGTCGGCGACCGAGCATTCGTTGTCGCAACCGAAATCGGCCAATAAAATCAAGACGTCGCTTACTTCGATCATCCCGTTTGAGTTGAGATCTTCAGCACAGCTGGTGGGCTCGCCGTTGCAATCGAAGCCTTGCTCGGGATACGAGCACGTAGCTGAATCGGTGGCCTCCGCCAGGTAATTGCATGCGTTGGTATCTGTGCATCCTGCGATTTCATTGCAGTCGGCGACACCATCGCCGTCCGTGTCCGTCCCGGGACCACCACAAACGCCACATGCATCCAGTTCGGCGCACGATCCGTCATCGATGTCAGCCGCAGGATTGTAGTTGCAGGCCGTAGGATCTGTACACCCTTCGTTTGCGGCAGATTCAATGCAAAAATCGGTCACATCTGAATCTTGGAAATTCGCTCCGGATGCATAGATCGTTCCGTCTGAACCCGCTAACTCGTAGGAACCTTCACCGTACTGGCAGCAGAGGCCATCGCCATAGCTGTCGAATACGCTCAAAGTGTAGCAACCATCGGCAAGGCATGCCTCTGCGGTGTAGGTCGTTGCATTGCTGTTATAAGGACCACCAGAAATTACAGTTGTTCCGCTTGCATCCACCAGGGTCCAAGTGGTTTCGGCAGGGTAATTATCCGTGAGGAGGGTGAAAATGATTTCGGTTCCACCACTGATGCACGAACCATCATCAACAGTCGCATCCGGGTCGTAGTTGCATGCGGTTTCTTCGGTGCACCCTGAACAGGAGCTGTCGTCTCCTCCACAGATACCGCAGGCATCCAAGGCTTCACAACTTCCATCATCCTCCAATGCTTCGGGATCGTAATTGCAGGCGCTAGGATCGGTGCAACCCAGGTCGCTGTTGTAGCCTGAGGGATAACCATCGAGGGTCAGCGTTCCTGTGTTCTGAGGGTCGAGGTAATCACTGACCCCCAAACCCCAGCTGACATTGAATCGTCCATAGAAATCATAGGCGCCATTGTTGACGGAACCGGAACATGCCGCAGCGCCGCCGTACAGTTGGCCAATGATGCGGTGGTTTTGATCGAACAAAGGCGATCCCGATGATCCCGGTTCTGTTACACCTGCCTCCCAAGCATCGATCCACCAGACCTGAGCCCCTCCCGTTGAGGAGGTATACGGGCTGTCTTCTTCGAAACAAATTTTCTTCACGTCACCCGATGGATGATGGATTCCGGTTGCATTTTGCGGGGTAGCGCCTGAAGCGTCCCATCCGGCAAATTCGACATCCCATGCAGCAAGCGGTTCACTGCTCAATTCGATCAAAGCCACATCGGCCCCACCATCAGCGACAAGCAGGGTGCCACCGGAAATGCTTGCATTCGTGGGGCCTGTGCTGCCTGAGCATGTCGAACTCTCGTGATTGAAATAATAGGTCCATGTATTGGGATTCCCGAGGCAATGGTTCGCCGTGAGAAAGTAAGGTGTGCCGTCATTGGCAGTGTTGTTGACCAACGAACCTGTGCACGCGGCAAACCCGCCGTTCACAATCAAGGCGACCGCTTTTTTCTCAATTTGCCAGTCCGCACCTTCGGGACAATTGACGTTGATGTTGCACGCACCGCTGTTGCCGAATGGCCCCTCGCTGTTGCTTTTCTCTGTCAATGATTCGGCGCGGTCCAAGAGTAATCGGTACCCTTGTACCACCTGTGCGACTTCGATTTCAGGCATGATCGTCACGCTGGCTGGCTGGCGGTATTCTAACACAACGGCGTCCCCCTCCAGCAGTCCGATGGCAAGTCCTTCCCACGGTTTGTGGTTTTTGGAAGTGAACGCGCCAAGGAAGGCACTTCGATCGCCATTCCAAACAAACAATTCACCGCCTTTCGGGACTTGAAATTTGGACAGATAAAAACTCCAACTCGTTGCGTGATCAGCTTTGATTCCAAGGCGCCACACGCGCATTTCTTGTTCGTGCGACCAAACACCGTGCGCCTCGATGTTCCATTCGACGGCATGCTCAATGCCAAATCGCCAGGGTGCATCTTTGAATTTCGCAGTCGAAAGGTCTTCTTGTCGCAAGGCTTCCAAGTCAAGTGGAGAAAATTCCATCCATTCGACGTCCAGTGACTGCGACGTGTTCCAATGCAAAGGTGCGCTTCCGTGGCTCAACTGGGCCATCCCTTTGGTTGAAACGCAGACAACAAGAACCAACAATACGATTTGCAACAAATTAGACTTGACCATGGCCGTGATTTTTAGTATCAAAAAAGCAAAACACTTGCTTTCAAGGTATTAAAAAAATCTCTTGACCAAGAAAAGGAACTCAGGCTATGCCCAAGATTCTTCGCGTCCG
>DBBR01000008.1 GCA_002292325.1 Flavobacteriales bacterium UBA979
GAGGAAACAAATTGTACGCCGTTGGTTGCAGCATTGACGAAACGGCTCAATTCATTTTGAAGGTGCGCTGCGAGCGCCTCATTGAGCTTGAATTGACCTGCCATTGCAACGGCTGCTCCAATGAAGCCCCCTGCCCCGCGCGTAGGACTGCCCATCGCCTTGAAACAACTGATTACTTGTAAGGCCGTGTTACCAGAGCTAAAAAATTGAACCCGCCAAACGAGGCCATCTGTGGTCTCGGCAATCCCTTGTTCTGGATACAGGCTGTCCTTATGGCCCTCAAGCAGAGCACTCTGCGAGACTTCCAGCCCTTCGGGCCGACCAAAAAAGAGAATTTCAACGTTTGATGCCATTTTCCGAATCTATTAAAACTTGAACCACTTCTTCTTTTTCCGAATCACCCAAGGATCATCATCCATTCCTGTCGTTGTCCGATAGATTCTCCTTGCAAATAGCTCCGCGGACCATTCGTGCCACTTGAATTTTTTGCTGCCTTCACCGGCGATGGCCTTGAACTTGATGACATCATCCGGGTCATCCGGAGTAATGGACCGCAGCATGGGGTAGTGATCGAGTAAATCGCTCGCTTTCGAGGCATTTCCTTGGTACAAATCCCACTTACTGAATGAAAGCAGGCGCGCATAGTTTTTGATGTTCCCCTTGCGGCTGAGGAAGAACCCAAAATCCGTGAAGAGCATTTGTAGATCTACCTGTTCCCTGCTGTCTCCATGGGAATTTGCCGGGATGACCAAGACGAAAATCAAATCCTCTGGATCCGACCGCAAATAATTTTGAACTCGAGGGTCAAGCTTGGCATCCCTAGTCGCGTCAAATGCTCTAAAGTGCTCTCCTGCGACATCAAGAAGGGTCAACTCTACAGTAGGGAGCGTTTTGGACGTTTGTTGCGGTTCGATGTTGATGTGAATCTCCGGAATTTGCTGGCCTGAGTCCTTTTCTAATGGTGCGGTGCTGTCAGGAAACTTCACCATAATCCGAACTTCACCTTTCTCATCTTCCTTATTTGTGAAATTCTTCAAAAGGTTCGAACGCAGTAGAGCACTGTAATCATCGGTACCGACGTCTTGTACATCCGATTCTCTCCTCGTCTGTAAGAAGTACAAAAATGAGCCAAGCATAACGGTTTTGCCTGACGAAGGAGGACCGACGAAAACGACCGTTTTGGACTTGGTCTTGCTCCTTCGAACGCTCGACTTCAATTCTTCAATTTTCTTGAGCAGAGCATCGTTTGGTTCTCTGGACTCTTCGAACGCCCACTGGTAGTAGCGCAGTGCCATCTTTGGCCGCTTGGTGTCTTCCGCATCTTCAGCAAGCGTAATCAGCGTTTTTGGGAAGTCATCTTGGGCTGTGATGCGCTCGGCTTTCTTTTTAGCACTGAGCGCCGCTTTGTGGGTTGGCACTAGGCCTAAGATTCTGCCCGCTTTGTTCAGCACATCGGCCCAGTTTTTCGATTCCTTCGCCGCAGCCATTTCCGCCTCAAGGTCCGCGACTACCTTTATGGTGCGACCAATTTCTTTGTGACCGGCAAGCAACTCTTTAACCAAGGTCTCTGCACCCAACTGCTCAGCCCGATTTACGCAGTCGAGCATTAATCCCTCGTTCAATTCTTGTCTAGCACGAAGCGCATCGTTTTGAATGCGCTCCATCTCTGGTCCACGCTTTTTGCATTCATCCAAGCGTCGTTCCCAACTGGCATCTTTGTGGCTTTCCCACTTCGTGAGGTTTTTTAATTCTTCAAGGGAAGCCTCTGCTGCCGTGCAATCCCCACGATCGAGCGCCTGATTTAACGCGTGCGCCGCGTCATTCCATTCTGCTTCCACCGCATTGCCCACGCTCTCCAGTCGCTGCTTTTCGCTCTCTAGTTTTTGAGTCCACTCATTAAGGCCTTCCGTTGATGGAGGCAGTTGACGGACACAATCCAGTGCTTCGTTTATGGAATGAAGGTCTGCCGTTCCGGCCTCGATGGCTTCAAGAACTTGTCTAATGAGCTGCTTGCATTGACGGTAAAACTGTGCTGCTGTCCTCATGGATGGGTGTGAATCAGGTTGGAAAGTACAACCTTTTACCTAATTTCGGAAAATCAATAGGAACAACATGATGTACCGTAGTTCTAAAATTCAGAATAAGATTTTTTTACTTTTGTGCATGGTGTGTTCCTGTGGCGCCTGGTCACAAGAATGGAGTGCGGAACAAGAACGCGATTTGCGCTGGAGTGCGCTGCAAATAATGACAGGCAGCAGAACCTCTTATGCACGACTTTCCAAATTACAAGAGGTCAACCGAGAGGCTTTCATGAGTCTTTTCTCCTCACCGAAGGCAACACACATATTAGATATACCGGGGACACCTGGTCTGATTTTTGGCAACAAAATCACCGCGACTGAGTATTTGGATGTCGCAGCTAAAGTGCTGAAAGCAGAAGACTTGAACATTGAGATTGAGCTACTTTGGGTTTCACCATCTGTGGAAATTTCATCGACACGTAGAAACTTTTCGCTCACCTTCAAGAAAAAAATCAAATGGTATCCTGCTCAACTCGATACGCCGCTTGAATGGGTGGTGACCTTGGGGGCAGAGCTGGAAGCAGAGGTCAACAAGAATGGAAAGATTCAAAAGATAAAAATTGTGTCAGTCCAGCTTGAATCTGCTGCTCAAGCTTACGTTCGAGTGCTCAAAGAAATCAAATACAAGCCCATCCCATTTCGTTCGAAGTCCTCTCAATTCCCCCTGACAGTTGATGGAAATCCACTCGAACAAAACAACGACGGCGCTGCAATTGTCTTGGTACCTGAATCCGGCAGGACCCTAGGAACTGGGGACAACACCAATGTGATGCTGCTGGGCAAAAACAAATTACTAACCTTCCGAGAAGTTCCGCAATCAAAATACCTCAATGAACTTGAACCAGGCATTCTGGATATCTCACAAACGATTTCTGGTATTGAGTATTACGGAAGATTCACAGCGGGAATTACCGCTGTTCAAGTCATCGGTCATGGAAAGTACCAATCCACCCCTGTAAACAGCATAAGCTCCAGCTGGTCACCGGGATTTCGCCTGTCCTTTCTCGCACCGATCAACGACAAAGTGGATTGGACGGCATTCTTGGGTTTGCAGACGAGTACGTCGTCAGTAAACTTCAACACCACTCAACTCACACAGCATGCCATTGATCCGGACGCCATGGAATATGAGCGCTTGACGGATGTTATTCTCGGCCAAGAATCATTGGCTTCCAATACCCTTTTTGTTGGATTAGGGTCAGCCTACAATGTGGGCAATTTCTTCATGAAAGCGACCGTCAACGGCACAATTACATCAAGCCGTTTCGAGGCCAATGCCGACATTCAACAACGAGGGCACTATTCTTCCTTGTATGGAATTACCATTGATGATCCCGGCATCTATGATTTCGGAGCATACAGCACATCCTCGGCCGCAGCGTATGACAACGCTTTGGGATGGATGGGAGAAGCTGCCGTGGGCTATCGATTTCCATTTGGCAGTGCCGATTGGCTGAAATCAGCTCGCCCCATGTGCTACCTCTCCGCAGGAATCCGACATCATTCGGAAGCGAAGTCAGGCGACCGTCCATGGGTCGAAGAAACCCAATCATTGCAGGGTGCGCTGAATGCATTCGGAAGCAACAATTTCCAGACGTATTTCATTGAGATTGCCTTTGATCTCAGGAGAAGGACTCCCCCAACAACCAGCTAATTCACATGGCACAATACACATATACATGCCACTCGCCGGAGTGCAATGGTAGAGAATTTTCAGAATCGCGCGCCGACGTTGCGGTCTGCACGTCGTGCGGCTCGAGCAACATCTCAAGGAAATCATCCAACAGGCGAATGCTCTACCTGATTCCGGCCGTTGCCCTCCTCGGTGTTGGGGGTTGGTACTTAGCATCCTTGCTGGGTGGGACCGACTCCATTAAACCGAAAGAAGGATGCACGCTTGTTGCCGTGCGCACCCCAAAAGTTGGAAAATGTGGTTACCAACTGGATGCTGTTTTTGCAGGTGGCTGCCAACCCGACACTCTTTACTGGACCAAGGACGGTGTTGAACAATCACCCTTGCTGACTTCCATGGGGCAATTTGACATCGATGGAGACGTAACGCTTCGTTTTGCGCTCCAAGCGGCCTCTTTGGATCTCCCGGGGAAGTATCAGGAACTGATTCTGTCATGCAACAAATCGATTCTCACAGCCAGCGAAAAAAATGCAGAACGCAAACGAATTGAAGGCATCGTCCAAGCACACCTCAATGACCCGTTTGGCCCATCCAAATACGACGCTTTCGACGTCACCAAGAGTCTTCCCGATGGCTCAATTCGCCTGCCTGACGGCCGAATGACTTCAGGCATCTCATGGCAAAATCTGTTGTTGCTTTTGTGGCCAGACAAACGATTGAATGTTCGAATTGAATTGGATGATTACGGGGACATCACAACCATCTACTTCTCGAAATGAACCATCGACTCTTAGCCAATTGGCTCAAAACAATTAGCCTATCCATCGCTCTGGTGTTCGGAGCAATCGGTCATGCGCAAGAAAGCGAAGTTTCGATTGTGGTATTCCTCCCGCAGCAAGGCGCTAAACCAGGAGAGGCAGACGCAGCCCAAGCTCAAGCTATTAATTTATTTAATGAAGGCAAACACTCCCTTTTCTTCATGAAAAGAGACAAGCAAAAGACTCTTGTGGCCATAGACAGCGGCATCGAGGCATCATTTGAGACTTCACGTTCCCTGTACTCAACATACCCCACAATTGATGTGACCGAAAACGTTACTGAATTCCAAGAAAGCTTGAGTGATTTCGAACGACAAACGGGTATGAATTGCCTTGACCCTCAAGGAAGCATTATCGCCGTTCATCTCGTTATTGAGGGGGCTGTTTTCGACTCCACAGTCGATCAATTCGAAAAGAAGATTCGTTTGCTCAACGGATGGAACAACCCGGATGGCCAAATCAAGGACGAAGTGAACATTTCACACTGGCGATGGGATGCAAGTAATCAAAGAATGTACCCAACCAAACAATGAAATAATGGCAATCGAAACACACATCCAGAATCGCACAAATTTCATGGCGGCAATGGCATTGCTGTTCTTGGGCTTAATAGTGAATACACCTTCAGTTGCTCAATTGCAATTACCTGATTTATTGACGCAGCACCTGAAATCTGATGATTATGCCAAAGTATACTCAGGCAGTCTATCCCTGAGGGAATTAAAAAAAGGGAACAGCGGAATCGTCTGGAAAATTTGGAGTGACCGGGACAACAACAGCATCTACGCTTCTCCCCAAAAACAATCAGCCCCATTCACGGCCCGGTTCATGGAGGCCTTTGAAGTGTATGATGTGAAGAAATCTTCAGATGGTGATATTTTCCTGAAAATCAAAAGCTTAAGCAGCTCACTGGTCAAAAAAGACGGCTGGATTCCAATGGAGAAGACACTGGTCTCATCCAAGGCGATGGCAAATAGACTCGGATTGACCAAGAAATTCATGATTCTCGCTCCTGTTGAGAATGTGAAAAATGGAGATCTCAGCTCCCTAGACGTCCTGTTTTACAACACGCCAATTAGACGCGGTGCTCGTCCCAATGGCTCAGAGGTGCGAAGGTTCACCATTCTTTTCGCTCTCAAAGAAGAAGAGGGAAAGGTCCTGTTGTCTACATCGAATGACTTCACGCAATTGGGGCCCGGCGGAGAGGCCAGCATTTCTGGATGGATTCCCAAGTCGTCATTGACCGAGTGGAATAGCCGCGTCGGTTATGCGCCGAACCATATCAGTGCTTTTGGAGAATACTACAACAACTCGCTTCCTGTGAATTCGACTAGATCCCGGGCTGAACGAAATTGGACTTCAGGCAGTTCATCTTCGGACCTCACTGCTTACAGCGTAGCAGACACCATGCCTGACAACTGGAATGCCGCTTTCCCCCCCATGCCGAGTATAACGAAAAGACTGGAGGAAAACGCTACCGATTTTGACAAACAGCTGCGAGAAGTGGTAGTACTTATCTGCGCAGGTGATGCGGGTTCATGCGAAGGCGATTTCAACAAAAACCGTGCAGAGCTCGAGCGGCTGAAAAGACAACTCCAACAGCTCAACATCTACTTCATACTGGACGGAACGAATAGCATGAGTCCATTTGTCCGAAGTGCCAAAACAGCGATTGAAGAAATCATTGAATCCGTTAGTATCCAGGATCGAAAGTACCTCAGCGTGGGATACACCATTTACAGAGATTACCCGGATGGTAAGTTCGCCGTGGTTTCGACCGAACCAAGCAGCGATTTCGACCAATTTTCAAAAGAGGTCGAGGATATCAAGTGTTTTTCTGAGGCGTCCACTCGGGCAGAAGCCTTTTATCAAGGCCTCATAGAGGGCATCAAAGCTGCCAATTTTAACGATGAATATGCGCAGAACTTGCTCGTCGTTATCGGGGATGCAGGAAACCACATAGAAGACTCCCTGACAATCGAGGATGTTGAAGCAGCCCTCAAAGGGAAAAAGATTACGCTCTTTGGATTGCAAACCACCAACGGTGCTCATGCTTCTTATATGGATTTCAATCAGGACATTTTGAAACTCGCCGCAGCGAGCAGTTCATCCGGAAATTGGGTGGAAGAGTCAGAGTCCAAATTCACATTCAAGAGCTCGAATAGTGAAGAAATCGCAGCATGGGAAACGGAGTCCTCCATTTACATCGGGAATGCAAAAGGTGAACCCACGGATCCCATCCAGATGAGCAATGACATTGTATTCGCTATCCAAAAATTGAATCAGAAAAGGACCGAATTATTGCGCCAGCTTGTCCAAAGCGATATCGGCGGAAAGAAGCTTCCGACGGTGAGTGGAATCACCACTGAGATGGGAGCGATTCCGACTTCATCCACAGGCTATATCAACACGCAACCCGATTCAAATAAGGTCGCGGCTTTTATCCCGTATGTGTTTCTGCTAGAAGAAGAATACACCAAACTTCAAAGCGCATTCAATTTATTCTCATCAGGGAACTTCACTGCGGCCAACACGGAGGAATTCACAAAATATTTACTACAAACGTTGGGTGCCATCACTGGAGACGACCTGCTCAATAACGTAGCATTGAATAAGGTCATCATGAGCAAAACATTGAATGAAATCTGGAACGACTATTTGCAAGTTCCATGCGGATTGCCCTTTGCCGAAAGCAAGCTAATTGACCTCGATGTCGCTTACTCCAATAGCAATAAAAGCGATTGGGAAAAATCAATGGATGGGTTCAAAGAAAAAGCCACAGAATTCTCCCAGTTCTCAGATAAATCGGAATTCGAATGGTCTCCTGTGCTGGGCATTGCAGAACCCTTCTATTGGGTGCCATTTTCCGATTTTCCTGGCGCCCAATAATGACCAACCTGTTCGAGATGATTGAAGTCAACAACCTCATATGTGAATATGCGCCCGGAACCCCGGCATTGAGTGTACATAACTTGAACATACGCTCAGGCGAAGTCACGTTCGTTGTGGGTGCTTCTGGTTCTGGGAAAAGTACGTTGCTTGAAGCACTCGGGCTCATGACCGAGACAGCCCGCTCAACCCCTGATTATTCCTTTAAGCTTAAACCAACAGAGGACAACTCCACCGTGGAATTATGTGATTACTGGCAATGGGATGCGACCAAACGATCTGCCATTAGGTCCAAGTTTTTCAGTTTCATATTTCAGCAGGAGAACATGTTCAAGAGCGTCAGTGCAATGGAAAACATGCTTCTAACCACATTGCAGAGCTCCGAACATGAAGAGCAAGAGGCAAACGAACGCATTGCTGAGATGGCACAAACACTTCTTCCGGGTGTCGTCCTTACTAAACCCATCATGGCCTATTCAGGCGGACAGCGGCAACGGTTCGCCTTCATTCGGGCCCTCGCAAAACCGCACCGTGTGCTTCTGGCTGACGAACCAACCGGCAACCTCGATCCGCTCAAAGCGCAGGAGGCCATGGGTATGACCAAAACAATAGTAAAGGAGAAAAATACAGCAGCCGTTATCGTTTCTCACGACATATGCCTAGCATTGAAAAATGCGGATTGCATCATCTTAATTGAAAAGCCGTTGGATGCAGATGGAAAGCCCGCAGCGGGACAAATCGAGCCTTCAACCGTTTTTCGGAAAATGAAGAATAAATGGAAGAGCAGCAATTCCGAACTCACTGAAAAACAGCTGAGAGAAGTTATCGAACAGTCCCTTCAATCACTGAACACCCAATGAAACAGCGCATTCGATACATCATCCTGAAAAAGGAATTCCTCCTCATCGCAGGAGGAAAAAGCATGGCAAAATTGCTCATTTTGGTGGGGATTTTTGGTTTCGCCTTGCTTGCCCTCGGGATCAACTCTGGTCTGATGAGTCATTTGACAGAGAAAATGGAATCCCCCTTTATGCGCCTTGTTGAAGTTGAAAACAAAGTAGGCCAAGTGACCTTTGATGAGTTGCAGCTGCCCACGCAATTTGACAGCATCCCGCGTTTCCATTTTTGGAAGCGACGAGCTTTCGTGGCAGCTCCGGGCGAGCCCAGAGAAAAGGCCTGGTTCTTTTACGTAAAAGACAATCATCACGAGGAGATTCTTGGGCTCATTGAGGAGAAAGAAGACAACATCACCTTCGGTAAATCTGGCTTCAGCCAACGAGCTAAGCATCCTGCTGCGGTCGTAATCACTGAAAAAATGGCGACTCGGATTGGCTTGGACTACCCAACCGGTAATGGACTGATTGAAATCAATCAATTCAGCACATCGGTTGACAACAACGAAAGCGGGATTCGATTCCAGGTAGCCGCAATCGTCAAAAAGCTTCCACAGAATGCTGATGCCATCATTACCGAAGCCGCGTGGAGCATTCTGAATGCCGACCGGGATGAACCCGAATACACCAATCGATTCAATAAAAAATGTTACTTAGTGTCTCCTCCGGACACCGCGATAGCTCAGCAGAATTTTGTCGTCCGCAATATGGAACCTGCTGCCACCTTCCAAGAGTCATTCGTAATCTCCCTTTATGCCAATTCATCCAATGACGAATGGCAAGAAATTGAATTCATACCGCAGGACATAAAGACCGCAACTGAACTCAATTCCGAAGATGACACGCCGGCAGGTGATTTCATCTTTTTCCCAGCAGATAATTTGGTCTCGCTGCCCAATCAGTTTGCCAATGCACTTCAAGTCGCTTTCGATGCATTCGCCAATGCCCATCTAGAGAACAAAAAGACGCCTATTCAGCTTGAACTGAGTGATATCGAATCCATGCGAAACTTGGGCATCATCTCGGGGCTGACTCAAATTTTGACTATCGCCATTTCCTTGCTTGCATTAGGCTTTGTTATCAGTTTCGTCCTCAATTTGCTCCTACAGCACATTGCAAACAACGGCCCCAACATCGGAACGTTGCAAGCCTTCGGCATTCCGAATCGCTACATTATTTTGCTCTACAGCAAAATCGGTCTCGGGCTCATTTCCATCGCCTTTATCCTGGGTTTTTTGCTGAGCCTGGTGCTTGGTCCTTTGGTCTTAGAAGGGGTTCTAACGCAGATTGGTTTGGGAGATGAAGCAGATCAAATCTCTTTTTCAATACGCCGACCTATCATAATTGTCTTGGCCTTTATCGCCTTCCCAATCGCGGTGGTCTACTACATGCTCCAATCGAAATTGAGCCAATCGAAACCAGGTGACTTGATTTATTCACGCGATAAAACAACCCAGCAATGAAAACCTCATCGCTAATTCTCTTCGCTGCAGGATTGCTCTCTTTTCATCATGCGGGCAATGCACAAACTACCTTGACCCTTTGTGACTCCGACACACTGTCCCTAGTCGCGGAGAATTTGGACGAAGGACTAGACTCCGTCCTCTGGACCTGGAGTTCCGGAGCAGTTCCTTCCACCTGGGAGGCCGAGCTCTCAGATTCAACATTAACCATCGCAGCCGCCACAGCTATCAATAGCGGCATCTACGAATTGGTACAATACACCACGGCCATCTCGGATACTGATACCGTTGTTGTTTCGAGCATTGCAGCGATGTGGGATGTCAGCGTCCTTGACCCCTTCCAACTCATCGTTCCGGATGCCACGCTCAGCATTTGTCCCGAAGTCGATTCGACCACCTTTTACCCCATCCTCACCACGGGTGGATCGGGTGGGGTCCAATGGAATTGGTTCATCCAAACATCCGACTCCTCCTACACCTGGGACAACCCCAATTCCCCGGCTATTGCTATCAATGTCGCTTCCGACACAGCAAGCTATTTCGCGGTTGCCGCGGACGCACAAGGGTGCGGAACCATTGAGAGTCCCCTCCTCACCTTGGACATCCTTGAAGGCATCGAAGCAGGCTCACTATCTGCGTCAGGCTCAGGAAATGACACCGGATTCTGCTTCGGAAGCGATGTCACCGTGACTTCAACAACCCCTTTAACGAACGCGGGGTATGACGTGCTGTGGAATGTTCAGGACGAATCCGGAAACGCAATTCCAGTGCAACAAAACGGTGCTTTGGAAATCACCATCGAATCCCTTTCGACTGCCGCAGCCGCGAACGTAACCTACACAACCGATGACGGCTGTTCTGCCGTTGAACTCGCCACACTCGAAATCCCGGTCCTACCCGCGTTATCGAATGTCACCATTGCATGGGATGAAGCCTTGAGCACGCTCTGCTACAATACTGCTCCAAGCACCGCTTCTTTGATGGTCAATCCCAACGAATTCACCACCATGGATTGGCAATGGAATGCGAACAACGGGCAAGGCAGCGAACCCATCTTTGGCGCCACCACCACCACCCTAACACCCTCCGCACTTAATTCAACTACCTCCTTCTCATTGAGCGGTGTATCAGCCGATGGTTGCGGCGCGGTCAACTCCAACTTGCTCATTGCCGAGGTATTTCCTGCGCTTCAGGCTCCTGTAATTGATTTTGAATCCACCGGAGAGAACGCACCCATTTGCTTCGGATCGGAGACGCCAATCTTGGAATTGGCGACTCCTCCCGCGACAGGCATGGATTTCACCTGGCAATGGGAGGCGGAGGGCACGGCCCTGGCAGGCCAAATCGCCCCTGTTCTTGAGCCGGTGGTTTTGGAAACTACCACAGCGTTTCAGCTCGCCGCAACGTCTATAGATGGATGTGGAACCATCACCTCGAATGCGGTTCCCGTTGAGGTGCTCCAGGAGATAACTCCCGGTGCCTTGAGTACATCTGCGGATACAATCTGTTATGGGTCCCCTTCCATCTTGACTTCTTCGACACCAACGGGAGCCGATGACAATTTTGATGTGAATTGGTATTACGGAACGGGATCCTCTCTGAATTACCTACCCACATGGCAAGGACTCGAACAAACGCTTCCGAACGCTGTAGAATCATTCTCCGCTTATGTCGCATACGAATCGCAATATGGATGTGGGACCGTTACCTCGGATACAGTGAACGTTCATGTCTACGAAGCGCTTGAGTCTGGGGTGCTTTCCGCATCACAAAGCATTTGCTACAACACCTCACCCGACCCACTTGCACTAAGCTCTGCGTCAGGTGGAAATGACTCCTTCGACTACACGTGGCAGATTTTGACTGAAGGGGCAAGTGAACCAGGTACAGGAGCTTATGGCACGATGTGGGGCCCAGGGCCTCTGCTCAGCACAATGGAGGTGAGCGTGGTGGCCGAAAGCACGGCAGGATGCGGATCGGTGGAGTCGAACACCATCGAAATTTATGTATTCGAAGAACTGCTCGCCGGAAGCATTTCCACGGTGGAGTCTCCCATTTGCTATGGGTTCACATCAGCGTTTAGCGCCAGTGATGCTCCATCTGGAGAAAACTTGAGTTATCAGTGGTGGCTGGAAGAGCTTGGTGAGAATTTCACGGAGTTACCGGGAGAGGTTGATTTATCGGGCGTTTCTCCAAGTCTCACTTCAACTTCAAACCTGGCCATTTCATACACCAGCGAGGATGGTTGTGGGACTGTCTGGTCCGAGCCTTCGCAAATTGAAGTCCTACCGCAATTGCAAGCACCTGAAATTATGCGCGAGGGATCTATCGAGACAATCTGTCACGGATATACCGGTCCAACAATTTCTAATGTGATCCCCGCAATGGGAGGAACGGAATCTTTTGATTACGCGTGGCAAATCCAAAACTCACTTGTCGACTGGACCACTGTTTCAACCAACTCGGACTTCTTCACGTTTGGTATCATGACGGAAACAACCTCCGTCCGTTTGGTAGCTACCTCCATAGCCGGGTGCGGTTTGGTCGTCAGCAATGAATTGACCATCCAGGTTTACGATGAAATCACTTCCGGCACAGCGAGTGGAGCGCAAACCATATGCTACGGCGACAATCCCGATGAGTTATCCACCACGAACACGGTTGGCGCCAACGGGCAATTCAGCTACCAATGGTATGCTGGGGCTCCACCATCACCTCTGACTGCAGAAACCAGCCAAACACTGAATCCGGGACCACTTTATGAAACCGCAACCTTCTTCGTAGTTGCAACAAGCGACATTGGTTGTGGGGCTGTCACCAGCAATGCCGTAGAAATTGCCGTTTGGGACGAACTCATTGCAGGCTCCCTATCCGAAGGCAATGCAGATACCCTGTGTTTTGGCAGCAGCGCTGTATTCAATGCCAACCCTGAAGTCAGCGGCAATGACATGCTTTACCAGTGGTATTTCGGTGAATACATCGAAAACCAACCGCCGGAAACGTTGACCCCAATGACTGGCGAAAACAGCTTGGCCTTGAATATCGATGATTTCAACGCCAGCTTTTGGCTGAGCCTGGAATACATTTCTCCTTACGGCTGTGGCAGTGAATTCGCGGTGCCCGTTTATTACCATGTGTTGCCGGAGATACAGTCTCCAACGGTCATGCTCGAGGGTGGGATTCAAGACACGTCGATTTGTTTCGACGCAACACCTCCGACCATGATTCAAACGTCTGGTGCTACCGGTGCGAACGGAGATTTTAGCTATGCCTGGGAAATCAGTTCCAATGGGGAATCCTGGAGCCTACTCGATGTTGAGACGGATACCATTCAACTCGCGGAGCTGCTCTGGAGTGACAACTTCATCCGAAACATTGGGACCAATCAGCTGTGCGGCAGTGTCGCTTCGCAGAACCTGTTCGTTCACGTCTACGATGAATTTGTACCCTCAGCCGCTGGAACATCCCAGTCAATATGCTATGGCACTGCGCCCACTGAATTGGAAGGCCTCGGTGCACAAGGAGGCGGGGAAATATACACCTACCAATGGGTGGAACTTACTGCTGGAGACACGCTCGTAATCCCGGAAGCCACAGCGACGATCTGGTCTGCCCCTGAACTCTATTCTGATGCGGCCTACATGCTCTACAGTGAGTCTTCACTGGGCTGCGGTGCTGGGTTCAGTGATGTTATCGCCGTGAGTGTTGCGGACTCGATGATAGCTGGTACAATCCAGATTAACGGACCCGAAGAATACTGCGCCGGTGAAACGGTCTCGTGGACAGCAATCGACGCAACTGGAGGACTTGGAGGATTCTCAACGAACTGGTATTATTCCAACCCCGACGACTTGGATTGGACTGTATTTACTGCCGACTTGCTCGATGCGACAACGCCATCATTATTCGACTCCACACTCGTCTACTTAGAATACATCAATGCATGTGGAACGGTCGTGTCCGATGAAGCATTGGCCATCGTGAATCCGCTGCCATCTCTCCCTTCTGCAGTTGGAAGCGTTGAACCATGTATCAACAGTTCCGACAACCTCATCGAAGCCTTTCCATTCGATTCGGGCTTGAACTACCATTGGGAATCGGCCGCGTCCAATGCCGAAATAACCAGCGGCGAAATGGGGCATCAGATTCTATTCAATGTAGACTCATCCGCCACTGAGTTGGATCTCGCATTCCTTTTGACCTTGGAAAATGATTCAACGACATGCCTCAACGATACAATCTACCAGATCACCACATCCACTGACGTGGCCCCAAGCCTTGGCGAAGTCATCAAGAAGCCCGGTATCAATATTTTGGTGTGCAGCGATAGCACGGATTGCGCACAATACAGCTGGGGCGCAATCAACATCGCAAGTGGTCAAGAGGAGCTCTTTGAGAATGGCGATGAACAGTACATCTTCATCGAAAATTTGGATCCGGAGTCTTGGTATTACTTCGTTGACGTCTGGTACGATTGCGGCGACGGCCCGGGCTGTATCACACGCATGTATTACAATTATCAGCCCTTCTTGGAGATCGAGGAAACCGAGTCCCCTCACTTTTCAGTCTATCCGAATCC
>DBBR01000091.1 GCA_002292325.1 Flavobacteriales bacterium UBA979
TTGGACTCTGGTAAGTAGACCCCATTTCCGTCGACCATTGGAACCCCCATGCCCCCCAGTTTTGGCTGACCATCGGCGTATTCCAGGCATTTAAGCAATGTATCCTCCTGGATCACCGTATCGGGATTCAACAGGAGCACCCAGCGGCCTTCAGATCGAAGCATTGCCAAATTATTGGCCTTGGAAAATCCTAAATTCTCATCCAGCGCAATCAATTCTACTTCCGGAAATTGCGCGCGCACCATGGCACACGACCCATCCACCGAATGGTTATCAACGACAAATATTTCACCTGAATAGCCGCTTTTCTTCAAAACCTCCATCCCCTGCCCGACCGATTGCAGGCATTGGGCTAAAAAATGCTGAACGTTGTAGTTGACAATGATAACGGATACGTCCACGATAACAACTTAATTTGTGTAAGGCAGACGTTGGCGGAGACTCTGTACCAATGTGGCTTCATCGGCGTGCTGGAGATCTTCTCCAACAGCGAGCCCGCGTGCGATGGCTGTGACCTCTACTGTCAAAGGTGCTAATTTTCGAAACACATAAAAAGCAGTCGTCTCCCCTTCCATGGTCGCGGGTAAAGCGAAAATGACTTCGACTTTGTCTTTCTCCGGTGTTGTATTCAATAATTCCAAACGTTGCATCAATGAAGCAATGTTCAAATCATGCGGACCGATTCCATCCATGGGACTAATCACACCACCCAAAACGTGGTATTTGCCCCGGTATTGTCCCGTCGCTTCGAGCGCGAGCAAATCTCGAATGTCTTCTACAATGCAAACTAGATTGCCTTGACGAGCAGGGTCCAAACAAATCGAACAAACCTCCGCCTCTGTTAGGTTGTGACATTGCGTGCATGCATGAATCCCCTTCTTCATGTGAAGAAAGGCCTCTGAAAAGGCTTCCACTTGCTCTTCTGACCTCCCTAACATGTTCAGCACAAGTCTCAGTGCGGTTTTTCGCCCAACACCCGGAAGGGAAGACATTTGATCCACAGCAGCTTCAATCAATTTTGAAGGAAGTTCCATGGTGCGAATTTACAGGCGCTGACCCATCTTTGGTGCATGAATCCTGCTTTGGTTCTTTGCGTCTTCATGGGCTACGCTGGTATTTTGCTCGTCATTGCTCGGATCACGTCCAGAAAATCACGTGAAACGGAGGGCAATGAGCACTTTTATGTAGCTGGAAAATCTGCTCCTTGGTACGCGGTTGCCTTCGGTATGTTGGGTGCGTCATTGAGCGGAGTGACCTTCATCAGCGTACCGGGATGGGTCGCGACCCAAGGATTTACCTACATGCAGATGGTTTTGGGTTACCTTGTTGGGTACGGATTCATCATGGCCGTTTTGCTCCCCTTGTATTATCGCTTGGGATTGACCAGCATTTATGGATATTTCGAGGAACGTTTTGGCCCCAAAGCGTACCTCACGGGTGCCGGATTCTTCATCTTATCGCGAACAATTGGCGCCTCATTCCGGCTCTTTTTGGTTGCACTTGTTCTAAAAATGTTCGTTTTGGAACCATTGGGGTGGGACTTTACCGGAGGCTATGCCTTATCCATTCTAGCGATTCTAGGGGTCATTTGGGCGTACACACGCCATGGCGGCTTGGGAACCATCGTCTGGACGGATACCCTTCAAACTGCTGCGATGATGATCGCGGTCATCGCCTCTGCCGTCGCGATCGCTCATGCACTTGATTGGACTGGATGGGAAATGATAGAAAATGTTCGCGAAAGCTCCATGAGCAACTGGTGGGTTTGGAACGATTGGAAGGCTCCTAATCACTTTGTGAAACACTTCCTTGCTGGTGCTTTTGTCGCGACCGCAATGACAGGAATGGACCAGGACATGATGCAAAAAAACCTGGCCTGCCGGAATTTGCGGGAAGCTCGACTGAATATGGCATCCTTCTCTGCAGTACTGGTGTTTGTCAACATTCTTTTTCTAGGTCTGGGTGTCTTGCTCTACACATGGGCTGATGCTCAAGGCTTGACCATTGCACGAGCTGACTCCCTCTACCCTTCAGTTGCTTTGGGCGGAACGCTGGGCTGGGGACTTGGATTGGTATTCTTGATAGGCCTTCTTGCTTCGGCTTTTAGCAGCGCCGATAGTGCCATGACCGCTTTGACAACATCCATTTGTGTCGACGTCTTGAAAACGGAACGTCGCTCCCCGCAATCCGCAATCCGCATGCGCAAACGTGTTCACATCGGGGTTGCTCTTGCACTTTTTATCGTCATCATGCTCTTTTCAAAAGTCAATGATACAAGCGTCGTATCCGCAATTTTTACCGCTGCAAACTACACGTACGGGCCGCTACTTGGCCTGTTTGCTTTTGGTTTAGCAACCAATTGGAAGCCAAGAGATCGATGGATTCCTGCCGTTGCATTGCTCAGTCCTGTTTTGTGTTTCGGGCTGGAGTCCGGTATGAACACTCTCTGGGAATTTAGTTTTGGGTTCGCTTTGTTGCCCGTAAATGGCCTGATTAGCTTTTTAGGTCTGTGGGCTATTTCAAAAAAAGGCTGATATTTTTCTAACTCGTACGGCTTGGTCAATGAACACCGGAAGTATTTTTGTGCTTTCTTTCATCGAACAACCTATTTGCCATGCAGCAGCGTACTTCCCAACTTTTAAATCGGCTTTCCGAATCGGCCACCATTGCCATGGCGCGAAAAGCAACTGAACTTAAAAGTGCTGGTGTGGACGTTATCTCACTTTCACTCGGTGAGCCTGATTTCGATACCCCTGAAGTACTCAAAGATGCAGGCATCGATGCCATTCGAAAAAACATCACGCATTATACTCCGGTTCCCGGATTACTGGATGTTCGAGAAGCCATTAGCGCCAAATTTAAACGTGACAATGGATTGGACTATGCTCCCAATCAAATCGTCGTTTCAAACGGAGCAAAGCAGAGCATTACCAATGTAGTTTTGTCTTTGGTAGATCCCGGAGAAGAAGTCATTCTGCCCGCACCATACTGGGTGAGTTATGCGGATATGGTCGCTTTTGCAGGAGGAAAACACCGAGTACTCCCCACCTCCATTGAGCATGACTTCAAAATTCAACCCGATGAATTGGAAGCTGCGATTACAGAAAAAACGCGCTTGCTCATCTATTCATCGCCTTGCAACCCCTCCGGTTCGGTTTATACGGTGCAAGAGATTCAAGCACTGGCAGAAGTATTGAAACGACATCCGCAGGTTTACATCATCAGCGATGAAATTTATGAGTTGAT
>DBBR01000070.1 GCA_002292325.1 Flavobacteriales bacterium UBA979
AATTGGGCGCGCCCAGGCGGACATGCCGTCCACAACCAGCACTATTGGTCGGGGTTACCTTATTGGGGAATCGGGCCTGGAGCCCACAGTTTCAGCGGGATGAATCGAACCGCTAATGTGTCCAACAACCCGCGCTACATCCGCGCCATGAACTCGGTCGAAAAACCATCCGATTTGCCTTTGGAAACCGATTCCTTGAGTCCAACTGACCGCTACAATGAATCCCTTATGACGGGTTTGCGCACTGCCCGAGGCATTGACCTCTCTCAGCTCGAACGCACATTCGAACGACGCCCTGACCTAATGAATCCTGATGAATGGGAAAGCCTGATTTCAACTGAACAAGTCATCGAATGGAGTCCTGGCCGATTTCGAATTCCGGAGAAGTCTTGGTTATTTGCTGACCGAATCGCCTCCGCTCTATTTGACGTGTGAGTCCGAGTTTATAGCTTGTTGGCGATCTCGTTTTTTCAGCCAAGCATCGATGAAAACCGCACCGACAATGATCACGGCACCCACGTAAAAACTGCCGTTCATGCGCTCTTCTTCTCCGAAGATCAAGGCTGCCAAAACAATCGCATACACCGGTTCCAAATTAATGGCCACCGCCGTGGTAAAAGCGGTCAAGTTTTTCATCACCTCTATACTCATCAAAAAAGCAAAAGCTGTGGCCAATGTTGCAAGAAGTCCCAACCAAAGCCAATCCGACTCCTGAACATGCCAAAATTCCACGTTCATTCCCTTTCCTTGAACTAAAAAAATCCCGCACAACACCAATGCTGCACTGAGCAACTCCACCCGAGTGAGGTTCGCTGAATCGTAGCGCTTGACCAATACAGCGTTAAACGTAGCAAATACAGCCGCCAAGGCTGCAGAAAGAAGGGCAAGAGCCACCCCCTGGTAATAGTCAGACATGTCTGAAATGGCACCGCCAGTAGAAGGCCCAAATAACAACACCAAAAGCCCAACTATGATCACCACACCCAGCAGCACTTCCCGGACATCCAATCGCCGGCGATGCACCAAAGGTTCAATTAAGCTGACAAAGACCGGAGTTGTGGCCAACGTCGCAAGTGCTACAGAAACATTGCTCACCTTAATGCTCGCAAAAAATGCAATCCAGTGCGCAGCCGCAAAACATCCTACCAACGCCACTTTCCATAAAACACCCGGCTCAAACCGCTGAATGCGGCGGCGAATCATTAACCACAACCAGACCAATCCACCTCCCAAAAACACCCGCCAGAAGACCAAACGCTCAGCGTCCAATGAAATAAGTTTGCCTAAAATACCCGTGAAACCAAAGATCACCACAATGAAGTGGAGCATAAAGGTGCTTTGGCGACGATTCATTCCGGCAAATCTACCCGTAACTTCGTTATCCTTCACTTTGCAAGAAATCACACATGAAATTTTTATCGACCGCTCTACTCACTTTGCTCATCTTCGGTGAGGCCAGTGCCCAGATTCAACTGGATAATCGCTTCAACGATTGGACGAATCAACCCCTTGTTACCAACACGGAAGAAGGTCCGTTTATCAAAGCGAGCGTCACAAGCAATGTCGATTGGCTGTATCTCTACGTCGAAATGCTCAACGAAGTCGCCCTGGATGAGGATGTTCTGCCCAATGACCTGCGCATTTTACTCGATTTAGATGATGACCTCGAGACGGGTGTGAATTATGCCAATCAAGGGCTCGGTGTGGATCTACTCATTAACCTCGCTGATCGGCAGGCCATCCGATACACCAATGGGTCAGGCATCGAGTCATTCAATGAAGTCGGCATGCGAGTCGCACCAACGTACAGCGGCACTCAATTTGAAATCGCCTTCAATCGGGAGCTCGCACAAGTGCTGGGTCCGGATGTTCGAATTGCATGGTATGACAATGCGACACAAGTGAGTTTTCCCATCGGTGGGTTCGCCCACACGCTCAACGAAAACCTCGACCCGTGGATTCCGATGAGCATAGAGCGAGCGCCCGGAACCCTGGATCGGGTCGCGTTTTGGAACATGAATGGGCGCATGGATGAGCCCGCGGCGCAACAAGCGATGGAACGCATTTTTCAAGCAGTTAGCCCCGATATTATTGGGTTTTCTGAAGTGTCCAATGTGAGTGCAAATTTCGTGACGGGTCTCCTGAATGAGTGGATTCCCATTGAAGGGGGCGGTTCTTGGACGGTTGTGAAAGACGACTGGGATTTGATGGTGGCGGCCAAGGGAAACATCTTGGAGTCGTTCGCTTCGGTGACCCGACAATTTCCAGTGGTCGTGGAAGGGCATGCTGATTGGGGGGTGCCGTTGCTGTTCACCACCAGTCACATGAAGTGCTGCGGAGGTTCTTCCAACGAAGCTCAAAGGCAAGCAGAGGCCGATGAGTACATGGCGTTTTTACGCAATGCCATCGACGGAGAAGGGGACGTGAGCATTCCGACCAATACACCCGTTGTCTACGGTGGCGACCTCAACATGGTCGGGCTCGACAATCCGATTTACACCTTGGTTTCTGGAGACATTAGCGACGAATCATCACATGGACCAGATTTTACACCGGATTGGGATGGCTCCACGCTCACAGAATGGCCGCTGCTGCAGTCCGATCATCCGTTTGATTTTACATGGCAAAGCAGCAACCTCTCCTCGGAGTGGATGCCTGGAAAGCTCGACTACCTTATCACGTCAGACGCATCGGCCGACGTGAAAGGGGGATTTGTCATCCGGACCGCAAACATGAGTCCCGAACGACTGGACGAACTGGGCTTAGAAGCAGGAGACGCATTGGCCGCCTCAGACCATTTTATTGTGGTTGGAGACCTTGGCCTTGGTGACCTAATCGGTTACGTTCCGGACTTCGATGACGATGGAGTCAGCGACTACGAAGACAACTGCCTCAGTGTGTTGAATGCGGACCAAAGTGACTTCAATGAGGACGGCGTGGGAGATGCATGCAGTGACAGTGATGGAGATGGACTCAGTGACGCCTTAGAAATCAATGTTTATGGAAGCGATCCCACACTCTCCGATACGGACGGAGACGGCATCACAGACGGACTGGAGCTTTGCAGCTGCAGTTCGTTGGATCTCTGTCCTGGCGATCTAACAAACGATTCCGTGGTATCTGTCGCCGACCTATTGGTGTTACTCGGGTTGTTTGGCGGAACGTGCTAAACCGGGGAGGTTCTTGGTTTATTCCTCCAGTGAACGTACCAACTTCACCGTCTTCATGCCGTTCGCTGTTGCAATTTTGACCACATACGTTCCTTCGGGAAATGATTGCATGTTGAGCGTGCTAAACCTCAGCTGAGGTTGAATGGTTTCCACAAGCCTTCCAGCGATCGAGTAAACCTCGATGTTTTCAATGACCTCATCCGATTCAAACATCACCAATCCATTCGTTGGGTTGGGCCAGACGCGAGCATCCGTTGTCAGTTCTTCAACGGAAACGACGATGATATCAACTTCAACAGAGGTTTGGTCTGAACACACGCCATCCTCACTGAACGTCGTCAACGTCACGGTGAAAACACCTTCTTCCGAATACGTGTATACTGGATTCATGTCCTCACTGACGCCTCCATCTCCGAATGTCCAATAGTAACCTCCCGCACCGGTGCTGGTATTTTCAATTTCGAGAGCGCCATCCAGAATGTTCCAAGGGGTGGTCACATTAAATGCCGCATTGACAGCAGATGTGAGATCTGATTGGTAGCGAGGTGAAATCCGATAGCCCTCAAAATAGGGCTCGTCAAAATCCCGTTGATCGCCAATTCCGGTGACCCCAAATACGCCGATGGGCGCCTCAGACAGGAACAGGTCCGTATTCGCGTCAATTCGCATCGTGTAAACCGCATTGCCCGTCGTAATGTCAACCTCAAAACTTGGAGCGCTGTTCGTCCACTGTTCCGGATCCACCAATTCCACACACTTCAATCGAATAACGTGTGACTCCGTGCTTTCGTTGAGCTCTTGAACCAGAGGTGGTTGCTCTGTTAAAAACCCGGATCCCTCATAAAGAACGGTATCCGCAATGATCTGGGTCAGTCCCGCAAATTGAGCAATGGTACCACGCACGCGCAAACTGTCTCCGGGGACAACCTCTGCGTATCCAAAATCAGATAAAGGGCTGAAAACGTTGATTCCATCCGTGGAATCAATCAACGAAAATTGCAATCCCGCAGGATAATCGTTCCACCCGTGCACAATCCCTCGCAACTCGCATGAAACACCCAAACTATCCGTTACACCCGAAACCAAGTCCACTGAGCGAACCGCTGCAATATCATAGACGGGATAGGTTAAGTCCGACGGTTGAATGTGGATGGTCACGGTGTCAATGAGTAAAATCAACTCTCCAGACGTCACTTGAATCGCCAATTCAACCGTCTCCTCTCCTTCCGGCTCTTCATCATCAATGGCCGCAAACATGAAGGATTGGTCGTTCAACAAACCAATGGGAAACGAGAACTCAGGCAAAGGAAAAACCCCTGGAAAGTCAACCCCCGCTTCTGCGGTACCGCCCACAACATCCACCACCACAGTGGCATTTTGAAGGGGATAAGCAACCTGCATCACCACTTCTGCCCCGCCTCCCTCGAAAATGTACAAGTCCGTTGCTGCAAAACCCAGTTCCATATCCGGCGTGCCCGTACACGTTGCCGCATGGTAACCAATGAAATCAAACGTGTCAGACGGGTACACATCCCATTGGTACTGACCCACTTCCCAGTCTGTGCTGCCTTGAGAAACATTGGCTTTGCGCACCAGGGTGTATTCTGCCATTTCTCCAGCACCCCCGTCCACCTGCCAAGCACTTCCCGGGTCGGGTCCAAATTCACCCATTTGGTCGATGATGACCCCGTCGTGGTACAGCACAATGACATCATTGCCATTGAACCATGTAATTTGACTGACCAGGTCTCCCGCTTGAAACAGTTCCGGCGTTGCCAAGGCATTCATGAGGACAAACACCCCATTGGGCTCAATCACACCTGAAAGCTCCTGAACATTGGTCGCTTCGGAAGCGCCGTTGTTCCAAGTCTCCATGGAATAACCCGTCAAGTCAATCGCGACAGGTGATGGGTTATAAAGCTCGATGGCCTTGTTATTGCTGTTGCCCTCAACGTACTCAGAAATAAAAATTTCCTCACAGAAACTAGCGCTTTCACAATCCAAAATTTCCACTTCCAAAAACGACGTGCTCAAGCTGTCACATTCCAAACCCGCAATCGAAGAAAGCATTTCACCGGGAAGTAAAGTCTCTGAGTCAAATCCACCGAGGCCACTCGAACCCCATACTTGATAGGTCCCAACACCAAGCACCGTGAAGTCATATTGCGGATAGCCCACCGTGTCGAGAATGGTTTGTGTTTCATCGGTGATCACAAAAATGTACTCCGCGTCCACGGCCTCCGAAGTGTAACCAAACGTTACCTCCGCGTTTTCCAACCCCAAGCACCCTAACGCTGTGGGCGTGCCTGAAGCATCCGTCACAGCTCCGCCGTCGCAGGCAGGTGGATCACATGTTTCGCCTTGAATTTCAATGCTGTTTATTGTCCATGCAAAACACCCTTCCCCTGTAATCCCATCAACGGGTTGACCCGGGGCCAATGAAGCTGCCTCCAAGGGAGCGTCATGCGAAACACCAACAACCTCCAACAAACCATCTCCAAGACCAGAAAGGTTGATTGCGGTTCCATCAAATGAAGCAATAATCGCACCGGTTTCCGCATCTGTTACCACCGATGTAAACGCCGCATCCGGTACGTCCGTCGTGTGGTTCAATTGAACCAAAACCAGCTCTCCGGCGTCTGTGCACACAAAACTATTGTTCGCGTTCTGCAGGGCAATTTGGCCTCCATCGCATAACAAAACATTGCTGTATCCAGGAGTCGGAGACTGAAGGATAAAATCGCCTGGAGTTTGAGGCATGCCGCCGTCAGGTACCCTTGCCAAGCTTTGGTAGTCGGCCAATCCTTCTGCACTCTCGTTCAGTTGTGTGCCGTTTGGGGTCAAAACATCCAATAATGCGCTCATCGGTGGTTGGTTGTTCCCGTAGACCACTCCATCCAAAATATCCTCATCCGTCACCGGTGTTCCACTCGGAAAACTAGAAATGTCCGCATCGTACAGCGCGATTCCCTCTTGACCTACCTGAAGCCAGTTGGTTGATTCAATTACAATGTCCGCTGATGAAAGGCCTGGACCTCCGATTAGAAAAAAACCATCAGCATTCAAATTGTACCCCGAGAGGTCAATGGATAGGTTTGACTGAGCATTTGAACCGTTAAAAATCACCAAAACAAACCCTGATAAATCCTGATTTGCTGAACCATAAAGCTCCACAAATTCTTCTGTGTCGATGCCGGGTCCCGATGGATCAAATTCGTTAATAACGAGCTGTGACTGAGCCTGCATCATAAAAAGTACCGAAGCAGCGATCAAAGTAAAGGCCTGAAAAAGTGGGCGCATGTGAATCTTGGTTGCGAATAGAGGGAGTCAAAAATACACACTTTAAGCGCGAACACCGACAATGCAACTCCAACAGGTATTGAACCGTAACTTCGTGAACACATGGAAGCCAAGGGAAGTCTTATTCAAAAGTTGGATGATTTTATCCGCGCATACTACCTCAACCAGGTGGTTAATGGCTTGCTTTTGTCAAGTGCTGTGCTGATTATCGGCGGCATAACCTTTGCATTATTGGAATACGTCGGGCAATTCGGAATTGCTGGAAGAACCGTGATTTTCTGGGTTTTGGTAGGGGGAGGAAGTGCTATTCTCAGCGGCTGGGTCGGTTGGCCCCTCCTCAAGTGGAGTCGATTGAGTCGCGGGCTGACATACGAACAAGCCAGTAACATCATTGGAGAGCATTTCCCTGAAATCAGTGACCGACTCCTCAATGTTCTGCAACTTCAACGTCAGCTCGGGACAGCTTCCGCCTCGCACGATACATCCTTGCTCCAAGCGTCCATTGAAGAGCGAACAACCGCGCTCAAACCCGTTGCGTTTCAGCGGGCAATTGACTGGAAAAAGAGCCGAAAGCTCCTAAAGTACGCTGCGCCTGCATTGGTTCTTGCGGGGGGAATCATGGGGTGGACGCCTGATTTGGTCCAAGAGCCTGTTAGCCGAATTATAGCACACCGACAAGACTTCATACCCCCTCCGCCATTTTCTTTTTCTGTGTTGAACAACCCTCTGGCAGTTCCTGCTATGGAGTCTTTTACAGTCGAAGTACGGACGGAAGGTGCGACTCAACCGGATGTTGTCATGATCGAAGTAGGTGACAGTCGTTACCGCATGGAACGTACAGAACAAGGCAGCTTCCGCCATGTATTTCCCATGGTTCGCGAAAGCGTCCGTTTTGTGCTCACCGCCTCCGGCGTCCGTTCAAAAACCTACACGCTTCAGGCGCTTCCGGTGCCGACATTATTAGGGCTGGAGGTGACAACCACTCCCCCACCCTACACGGGTTTGCCTGCCGAAACACTGCAGGACGTTGGAAACTTAAGGGTGCCAGAAGGAACACAAATTGAGTGGCGCATCCAAAGCAAAGACACCGATCGTTTGCGTTTGGAGTTTGGTGGAACAGCCGTTGCGGTTGAGCGGGGAGCTGCCGGTACGTTTACCGCTGCTATTCAAGCCAAAGAAAGTGGTCCATATTGGTTGGTCCCCTCCAACTCCGCTGTCGGAGCTTTGGATTCTATGCGCTACCACATGCATGTAAGTTCTGATCAATTTCCTCGCATTCGGGCCACTGAAAGCGTTGATTCAACCGCACTCAAAACGCGCTACTTCAATGGTGAAGTTTCCGATGATTACGGATTTAGCAAGTTGACCTTTGCCTACCAGTGGCTGGAGGTCGGTGAACGAACAGAAGAATTGCTTGCAGGTGAAAACCCGTCTGCCGGGAATATTCTCCGCCAGTCCCTCCCGGTTCCCCGTGGCCGAAGCGATCGTTTTTTCTTTGAATGGAGCCTCCAAGAGCTCTCCGTTGTGCAAGGTGATGTGATTGAGTATTGGTTCGAAATCTGGGATAACGACCGCATCCACGGCGCCAAAATGTCACGATCCGCACCCCGCACATTTTCACCACCCAGCGAAGAAGAGGTGCGAGAAGAGCGCGACCAGGCCAATGCAGACATTGAGGAGCGCATGGCCGCAGCCCGTCAAAGTGCTGCCGAAGTCCGAGAGGACATGGAGTCGCTGCGCCGTCAATTGGCTGAGGACCAAGAAATGGACTGGAAGGACGAACGCGCCATGGAAGAGTTGATGAAGAAGCAGAAACAACTGCAAGAGGACCTCAATGAACTGCAAGAAATCAACAACGAAAAAGACGAACGCACCAACGAATTCAGCCCCGAAGAAGAGCGTCTGCTCGAAAAGCAGGAACAGCTGCAAAACCTCATGGAACAGGTCATGAGCGACGAGCTCAAGGAGATGTACGAGGAAATGCAACGGCTCATGGAACAAATGGATCCAGAGTCCATGGAGCAAATCCAAGAACAACTGGATAACATGCAAGTTGATCAAGAGTCGTTGGAAAAAGAGCTGGATCGCGCGCTGGAACAATTCAAGCAGTTGGAATATGAAGTCAAGATGGAAGAGGCCATTGAAGACTTGAAAGAACTCGCTGAAAAACAAGCGGAACTTGCTGAATTGACCCGGAATGAGGAGGGGCCGAACGACAGCCTTCAAGCAGAGCAAGACTCGCTAAACCAAGCTTTTGAAGAGCTACAAGAAGAGCTCGACGCATTGGATAAATCCAATGAAGAGCTCGAAAATCCCAACTCCACTATGGACCGTGAAGAAGAGCGTGATTCCATCGAAGAAAAGATGAATGACAGCTCTGATCAATTGAAGCAAGACAAGAATAAGAAAGCTTCAGAAAATCAGCAGTCCGCCTCGGAGGAGATGCAACAAATGGCCCAACAATTAGAAAGTTTGATGCAAAAATCGAGTGAGGAAGCGCTCGAAATGGACATGGATGCCTTGCGAGCGCTTTTGGAAAACATCATTGATTTGTCTTTCGATGAGGAAGGCTTGATGGAGGATTTGCGGAGTACAAGCGAAAACGATCCCGCCTATGTCATGCATGGACAAACCCAGCGGCGGCTCAAGGACGATGCGCGCATGGTAGAAGACTCATTGTTTGAACTCAGCATGCGCATTCCCCAACTGGCACCCGCTGTGAACCGCGAAATCGGGCTGGTCAATCACCATATGGCGTTGGCGTTAGGCAGTTTTGGGGACCGTGAAACCGACATCATCACCACGAACCAGCAATACGTGATGACGAGCTTCAATAACCTCGCCTTGATGTTGGACGATGCTTTGCAGCAAATGCAACAAAGCATGGCGGAAAAACAACCCGGGAACGGCAATTGCGAAAAGCCTGGTGGCAACGGCAATCCCAAACCCTCTCCCAGCGCAGGAGACCTAAAAAAAATGCAACAGTCCCTCGGTGATCGACTCGAGAAGATGAAAGAAATGATGGGTGAGGGGGCCAATGCCGGCAACAGTGGCAAACAGAAGCGGCAACTCAGCAAGGAGCTCGCACAAATGGCGGCACAGCAAGCTGCTCTCCGACAAATGGCTGAAAAGAAGGCGCAAGAAATGAATGGGGATGGTTCCGGTGACGGAAATCAGATGAACGACATCGCAAAAGAAATGGAGGAGTTGGAACGAGATCTCGTAAACAAGGACGTCACCATTGAAACTTTGGAGCGTCAACAACAACTTTTAGTCCGGCTGTTGAAAGCTGAAAATGCAGAGATGACAAGGGGTGAAGACGATAAACGAAAATCCAGAGCAGGCGACCAAAACCTAGCAACTGAACCCGCTCCGCTCTTGGATTACCTCGAACAAAAGAATCGAGAAGCAGAGTGGTTACGAACAATTCCACTTGAATTGGATGCGTATTATCGTGACCGAGTCAACGAATATTTCAATAATTTGGACCTCACGAAGCCCGACTCCGAGCTTCCACCCCAATGATAGGACCCATGATTGAGACCATGCACAAACTGGAATTTGCCTCAGAGCCCGAAAACATTGCGATAATCGAACGATTAATCGATGAGATTCGAGAAGAAACCACCTTTCAGGAAGACTGCTATGGCGACGTCCTGATTGCCATGACAGAAGCAGTTAACAACGCGATTGTCCATGGAAACAAGCTTGATCCTTCCAAGTCCGTTGCTGTTGAGTACGAAATCAGACCCGCTGATTTGTATTTTAAAGTGGTCGATTCTGGCGCCGGCTTCGATTTCGACAACGTTCCCGATCCAACTTCGCCAGAAAACCTCGAGAAGCCCAATGG
>DBBR01000063.1 GCA_002292325.1 Flavobacteriales bacterium UBA979
CAATTCCTTCCCCTTGTGCTTTTGCATTTGAAGATGAATGTGGAGAACCTGTGCAGACGACACTGAGTGAATCCATCATCAGTGGTGACCCAGAATTGGCGAACGATCAACCGTTTACCATCCAACGCACTTATTCTGGAACGGACTGCAGCGGGAACAGTGCGGCATTTGTCCAAACGCTGGTTTTTGATGGGGCTGCTTGTCCTCAACCACCCAGCTCACCTCAAGAAAATCCTTGGAATCAGCGTTATTTGAAGGGCCACAAAATTCAAAATTCTGCAGAGCACACGGTTTTAGGCATCTTCCCCAATCCCACTTCCGAGTCATCCGATCTTCAGGTTCACCTCCATTCCGAATCGCTATTGGAAATCGCGGTGTATGATTTGACCGGTGAGCAAGTGCTGCCAATGCACCGTCAATTTGGGTTTCCGGGTGAAACCCTCCACTATTTGCTGGACGCCTCGGCATTGCGCCCAGGCTGCTACTTGGTTCAAATACAAGAAGCCACCCGACGATCAACCCTTCGTTGGACGGTCGTGCGTTAACAGAAGGACGAACCATGTGCTGACCGTTCAGGCCTTCATTCGTAAATTGGAGTTGAAATAATTGAATTATGCGTCATCTTTTCCAGCTTTTACTTCTTTCTCTTTTCTTCCTTGCGACCACCTCGATTCTAGGGCAGGACGCCGTTTCTACGGGACTTCCATACAACCCAGACAGCGACAACAACGGTTCCATTGACGTCAATGATTTACTGATTTTCTTGCCCTATTACGGAATGACATTTGATCCAGAAGGTGTCATTCCCATCTCATTTGGCGGCACAGGAGCTAGTTCCGTTGAAGCCGCTCGGGATTCTTTGCACCTTTCCGCCATTCAAGACTCTACCGTGGGCACAGAATCGTATGCCTGGGTTTCTCAGTCCTTGCGTGTTCAACAAGAATTTGCGCAAGGTTACGGGTCTTCAGCTAGCGGGATTTATGGTCATGCGTCAGGTACCAATACCACAGCGAGTGGGGCATACAGCCATGCCCAAAATCGGTTGTCCACCGCAAGTGCGACCTGCTCAAGCGCTGAAGGTGAAGGAACAACTGCAAGCGGAACCGCCAGCCATGCAGAAGGGATGCTGAGCCAAGCCTCAGGACTCACGGCTCATGCAGAAGGATACAATACGGTTGCCACATCCAGCTACTCACATGCAGAAGGATACGGCACATTGGCGGGGAGTACTTCAGCTCACGCAGAAGGTTATTTGTCTGATGCCTTGGGGCTTTATTCCCACGCAGAAGGACGCCAAACTCAAGCCGGAGGCTCCGCGTCGCATGCAGAGGGACAAGATGCACTTGCTTCCGGTGACGTCGCCCATGCCGAAGGGTTTCAAACCATCGCCGACGGCTACGCAAGTCACGCAGGTGGCTACGCAAGTGTCGCTGCAGGGTTATACAGCCGGGCCATTGGCCGGAATACTACGGCAACGGCAACAGCCGCTTTCGCCACAGGGAATGGGGTTGTGGCTGACCAAGAGAATGGAACAGCCATTGGTCAATACAATGTCTTGTCGAACTCTGGTTCTCTTTTTTCCATCGGTAACGGAGCATCTAATACGGAGCGTTCCAACGCTTTCGAAGTTCACGCTACGGGTGATGCCATCGTACACGGGAACACCATTGTAGAAGGATCCGTCATCGCGAACGGTATGGACCTCGGAAGCGCATTGGATGCCCTGGTTTCCTCCATTGACTCGTTGCAGTTGGTCATTGCAGGCATGCAAGAACAATTGGATATTCTCTCTGGAGGCGAATAGCTCAAACGCAAAAAATCCCCAGCATTCGCTGAGGATTTCAAGTTCCCCGACCAGGACTCGAACCTGGAATAACGGCACCAAAAACCGGTGTGTTACCATTACACCATCGGGGAATAGCTCGGGCATTCGAGCCTGAAAGCGAGCGCAAAGATAAAAAGGATTTATTGAAACTGAAGCAATCCTCTCCGTTCAATTATCTTCGGGGGCATGTTTCATTTGAAGAATTTGATTGGTGGTGAATTACTTGACCCCAAGGATGGGGGCTGGATTGAGAACATCGAACCTGCAACTGGAGATGTCCTGGGGCAAATTCCCCGTTCCCAAGCGGCAGATGTTGAGCTGGCCGTGCAAGCCGCCAGTCGAGCATTTCCGAGTTGGTCGCAAACTTCGTTTGAAGAACGTTCCGCCTGCCTTCGCCGTTGGGGAGCATTGATTGCCAATCACGCTGAAGCACTTATTGCAGCTGAGTCCCAGGACAATGGCAAACCTGTTTCATTGGCCCGCAGTGTCGACATCCCACGAGCCCAAAAGAACCTGGAATTTTTTGCCGGAGCCATCGAGCACTTTGCTTCCGAAGCACACATTCCCGCTGATGCCAGTCATATTCACTACACGCATCGCAAACCCGTGGGAATCGTCGGCTGCATTTCCCCGTGGAACCTTCCCCTTTATCTGTTCACTTGGAAAATTGCCCCTGCCCTCGCTGCCGGAAATTGCGTAATTGCCAAACCTTCAGAGATTACTCCCGTCACAGCCTGGATGCTCTCACAATGGGCAACAGAGGCGGGATTTCCTGAAGGCGTGTTCAATGTGCTTCACGGGTACGGTCATGAAGTCGGTCAGGCCATTGTAGACCATCCCCAAATCAAAGCCATCTCCTTCACAGGTGGGACTCAAACCGGCGCCCACATCGCCCGAACCACCGCAGGACAATTCAAAAAACTCAGCTTAGAACTGGGCGGTAAGAATCCCGCTTTGGTATTCGCGGATTGTAACTTCGATTCAGCTCTTCGAACAACATTGCGTTCATCGTTTGCCAATCAAGGTCAAATTTGCCTTTGCTCCTCTAGAATTCTAATCGAAGAGTCCATCTATCCTGCTTTTAGGGATGCACTCGTGGAAAAGGCGAGCCGAATCATCCCGGGAGATCCGACTGATGAAACAACCAAAATGGGAGCTGTCGTATCTGCCGCTCACCGGGACAAAGTCCTTGGGTACATTCAAACCGCAAAGGAACTTGGAGCCACTGTGCTCTGCGGAGGGGAAACATCCCCGGCACCGAATGAGCGCTGTGCCAATGGGTTTTTCATCCAGCCTACCATTTTGGAAGGCCTCGACGCTCAATGCTCCATTAACCAAGAAGAAATTTTTGGTCCCGTGATTACCCTGCAACCTTTTCGCTCCGAAACAGAGGCTGTGCAACTTGCCAACAACAGTTCTTATGGCCTGGCGGCGACGATTTGGACAGAGAACTTAGAGCAAGCGCATCGCGTGGCATCCCGTGTAGAAACGGGGATAGCCTGGATCAATTGCTGGCTTGTCCGCGACCTGCGCACGCCATTTGGCGGCGTCAAAGCAAGTGGAGTTGGACGAGAAGGAGGGTTTGAAGCATTGCGGTTCTTTACTGAACCTCAAAATGTGTGTGTGTCAACAGGAAACGGAGCACACTGAACAAAATCACCCGGGTTCGTTCACGTCACAACGGACTTTATTCCCATTGGTGAAAAACCAACCGAAGTAATCGTCAATCCAGTGACTGAGGGTGCGAATCTTGTTTTGCATGGCCGTGTTCGTGTGATAAAAATAGTGTATCAACAACACATTATCAACGTCTCATTCTTGATAAATGTTTTGTCGATTCATTTATTTTTTCCGGAATACCAGCACCTTCGGAGGCTACACGTCGATTACACCAAATTGAATTTTATGAAAAAAATTTCGCCACTCGTCTTTCTTCTGTATCCCGTGCTGCTACTGATGAGCGGGTGTGTTACGATGAAACAATTCGACGAATTACAATTGCAGTCAGACCAAATTACGGAAGACAATAGACGACTGACTTTATTGAATCAAGATGGAGAGATTGACCGCAGAGAATTGACGGGACGCGTCGAAGTCTTAGAAAAAGCGAAGGCGACATTGACATTGGATACGGCCCGGTTAGGTCGTTCCTTGTCCGAGGCCAGAGCTGATATCCAAAATCTCCAAAATCTCAATGATGTCTTGACCTCTGAGAGTTCCTCACGCATGGCCGCCATCAATGATGAAAATCGGGCATTATTGGAGGAATTGAGTCGCAACCGGAAAGAATTGCAATCCCAAGAGGATGATCTACTTCGGCTGAACACAAATTTAGAGTTACGCGAAACAGAATTGGCGAGTCGTTCTCAGCGCATCGAAGAATTGGAAGGGCTCCTTGCCTCGAGGGATGCTGCAGCGGAGGCCTTGCGTTCTCGGCTAGCAGATGCCTTGCTTGGCTTCGCAGACAAAGGCCTGACTGTCGAACAACGAAATGGCAAAGTCTATGTCAGCCTTGAAGCGCAGTTGTTGTTTCCTTCAGGCAGCACTGCAATCAATGCAGATGGGCGTCAAGCGCTGAAAGATCTTGCGATGGTCGTGAGCACGCAGGACAACCTCGAAATCATCGTAGAAGGACACACGGACACCGATCAGCTGCGTTCGGGAACCATTCCACGGAACAACTGGGAATTAAGCGTATTGCGCTCTACGGCTGTAGTGGAAATATTGACCAGTGCGGGTGTTCAACCTGAGGTCTTATCTGCGGCGGGGCGAAGTGAATTTCACCCACTCGACCCCGAAGATAAAGCGCGCAATCGACGCATTGAAGTGGTCCTCGCGCCCAACCTAGACGCGTTATTCGATCTGATTCGCTCCGAGTAAGTGATTTCTCCTTTACTGGATTTCCATTTGGAAAGTACCCTGGGCTAGGTTCATGCTCTCACCGGTGAGCCCAACGACGGAGCCCATGAACGTTCCTACGACAAATCCTCCAGGCTGAGCATCGATGTAATCGATTTGGACGGTAACCCCACCACCGAAGTTGGTGCTGTAACCGTTGGCCGCTGGATCTGCATAAGAGCACGATGAACCAGACGCCACTGAGCATTGGACTTGGGCTCCTGCGATCCATCCCGTCAATGGCTGCTCGAGGATCATGGCCAAGCCAGCTCCTGTTGCAGTCAAACCGCCGATTTCAAGTGTAGTGCCGTCCATTTGCGCCGTTACATCAATTTCGGCCTCCAACGTCGTTCCGTTTGCCTTCCATGTCAAAATCGCCTCACACTCCGGACAGTTCGCTCCGCCACAATCGATGTACAATTCGTCTCCATCCATGATGCCGTTTGCACAATTCACTCCATCTGGGCAAGGACCGCAAGTCACATTGGGATTGTCACATGGCAGGTAAATATTTAAATCGTAGTTCCCACCGCAGTCCACACCTATTTCATCCCCGTTCATCATATCGTCGCAGCACGTCGGGCACGGCTCACAATCCGGTCCTCCACAATCGACTCCCTGTTCCAATCCATTCAAAAGTCCATCCCCGCAGAGCTCTCCGCATGCAACCCCGGTGGTACCACCGCAGTCAATTCCTGTCTCACCAGGATCCTGAACACCGTTAAAATTAGGGTCACATGGATCACATTCCCCTCCACAATCTACCCACGTCTCTCCCAGTAGCGCATCGTATTGACCGTTTTCACACGGATCGCACGCCGGGCAAATTGGCCCTCCACAGTCCACGAGCTCTTCACCGTTATTGAGAACCCCGTCGTAGCAGTTTTCTGGAATTTTGTTGTCGTCATTCAAACACCCGCTGGCCACAAAGAGCATCAGCATCAGGAAGGATGCAAAAGAAAAAGTAGACTGATTCATCGTCGAGATTGGATTATTACACAGCATCGGAAAAACAATTGCCTAAATTAGGCAGTGCAAGATAAGTTGAACACGATTGATTGCCATAGATTGATTCAATTCCCTGAGGCGCAGTATAAATTATGACCACACCCCGACAATTGACGAACAGCTCCTGGACCGTTAAGGACCAACCAAATACCAATGCTGTGGCGCGTCTCATGGAGAACGCTGGACTCACGCAGTTGGTTGCTTCTCTGCTGATTCAGCGGGGATTTGAGGACCAAGAAGACGTACTTGGATTCCTTGTGCCTGCCCTTTCCGCCATGCATCATTCTCTTCTGATGAAGGACATGAAGGAGGCTGTTATCAGATTGCATCAAGCAATTGAAGACGAAGAACGGATTCTTATCTATGGCGATTACGATGTCGATGGCACCACAGCGGTAGCGATGGTGGCGAGTTACCTCGAAGGCGTGGGAGGACAAGTAGAAACATACATTCCCCATAGGTACAAAGAAGGATACGGGGTGAGCTTAGATGGCGTGCGCTATGCTTCGGAAAACAGGTTCTCCCTCATGATCACATTGGACTGCGGAACCAAGGACTTTGAATCTCTGCAAGATGCCGCTGAACGAGGGATTGACGTCATCGTCTGCGATCACCACTTACCCGAAGACACCTTGCCTGCCGCCTTTGCAGTCCTCAATCCCAAACGAGTGGATTGCCCATATCCCTTCAAAGAATTGTCCGGGTGCGGCGTAGCCTTCAAACTTCTTCAATCCTTGGCCAACCGAATGGATTTACCGGAAAGCGGGATCTACGAGGAACTGGACCTTGTTGCGATCAGCATTGGGGCCGATCTCGTTGAACTCAAAGGTGAAAACAGAATCATGGCTTCGCAGGGGTTACGTCAATTACGCAAACGCCAACGCCCTGGTATTCTCGCCCTGATGAGGGCAGCGGATATCCACCAAGTGCCGCAGACTGTTCGAGACATCAGTTTCACGCTGGGTCCAAGAATAAACGCAGCGGGGCGAATGGATCACGCCCAACGCGTGGTGGATTTATTGATGGAAAAAAACGACGCGCGTGCAAATGAAATGGCCCGCGAAATCGAGGAGATGAACATGCAGCGGCGGGATGTAGACGAATCCACCACAGCGGAGGCCCTTCTGCAGCTGGAAAAAACCCCTGAAGACAGTTTTTGCAACATCGTACACGGAACGAATTGGCACAGAGGCGTTGTTGGAATCGTCGCAAGCCGAATGATCGAAAACCGATACCGACCTTCTGTGGTTCTTTCTGAAGAAAACGGAATTCTCATTGGCAGCACTCGGTCCGTGGACGGAGTAGACATGCATGACGCACTGGAGTCCTGTGCTGATTTATTGCTTCAATTCGGTGGCCACACCATGGCCGCTGGGCTGAGCCTTGATGCGAAAAACCTCGAAGCATTCAAAGTCCGCCTCAACGACGCTGTGCGGGTTCAGTTAAAGGGCGTTACACCCAAGCCCATCATCCGATGCGATCGCGAGGTGCATATTTCTGAGCTCTCCTTGGAAGCACTGAAGGAGCTCGAGCAACTCGAACCTTTTGGTCCCGGAAATCCGACGCCTGTTTTTATTTTACGCAATGTCATTTCTGTGCGACCGCCTCGTACCATAGGCAATCAAGGCCGTCATCTGAAGATTACGATCAAAGATCCATCCAGTGATGCTCCGACCCTCGATGCCATTGGCTGGAACATGGGGGAGCTCGCCCCTCAAATCAAGCAAAACATTCCCCTTGATTTGGCATTTACATTGGTTAAAAATACGTGGAAGCCAAGGGGGTGGCAGAATCGAACAGAACTCAATCTTCACCTGCGCTCCATTCAGCTCGCCGCTCCAGCTGAAACCACTGGCTGAATGAGGTGAATGTCGCGCTGAGGAAATGGAATTTTGATGCCATTGGCCCGAAATTCCTGTTCGATTTTAAACCGAATGTTGCTGGATATCAGCTTCCGAAGAAAGGGCTTTTCTATCCAGAAATACACCTTAAACTTCAACGATGAGTCTGAAAAATCATCGAAAAAGATAGCCGTCTCTTCCTTGCGAATTACCTCATCCTCGGCATTGGCACAGTCCAACAAAATGGACCGAACCTTTTCCACGTCTGATCCATAAGCGACGCCGACTTCCACTTGAATTAAGCTCGCATTTTCTCCTTGAGTGAAGTTCCGCACCTTTTCTCCTGATATCAATCCATTGGGCACCACAATTAAATTCCCAAGCCGTGTAATGACCCGAGTAGAGCGCAAGTCAATGCGCTCGACGCGCACCATCATTCCGTCAACTTCCAGCTCATCACCCACACGTACCCCACCTTCAAAAAGCAGCACAAATCCCGAGACTACATCATTGAAGAAATTTTGCAACCCAATGCCCACGCCTACAAGCAACGCAGCAGAACTCGCCCAGAAGACTGTCAAGTCAATGCCTGCTGTGTCCAATGCGATGAGTACCACGAAGAAGTAAACCACGGTTCGGACCAACCGCATCACCATGAATCGCGTACCCTCTGCAAAGTTGGTGTTGCGCATGAACTTGCGCATCACGATTCTCATCGACCAAAACAGCAACTGAGCAGCGAGAATTACACTCGAAAACAACAAAATTGCCCGAAGCGACAAATCAAAGGAGCCAATCGAAAAGCTGGAGTCTAGGAATTCCTGCATGTTTTGTTGTTAGGGAAGTATGGCGGTTCCAAAGTACGACGTGATCTTGCGTCTTTGCTCGTCGAGTTCTTTGCGCTTTATCAATAATTCTCTCATACCAGCAAGCGCACTTTCCTCTCCCTTCTCGATGGCCTTGGAAAGCGCTGTCAATTGTTCTTGGACGCCTTGGATTTCTTGTCTGTTGTCATTCAATTTCAATAAATGAAGGGAATCCATCAGTGCCTTATTGAGCAGGTCTTCTTCGCGAGTAGAATAAATTTGGTGCACTTCCTCCCATCGTTTGCTCACCTCATATTTATCGACAACAGACCCTACCACAAACGATTGAATTTCTGGATCTGGATGTTTCATGAAAGCATCCAACTCGGGGACCCGCTCCAGCTCGTGGCATTCGATGAATACGTTGTACACTTTCGCCAGCAACTCATCTTTCACTTCAAAATTTAAACCCTGCATGTATTCAATGACGTAATGCGCAAAAGGAAGAGCAACGGGTTCCTCTTCTCCTTCAGCTTGAGGCTTGAACGACACCGATCCAAAACGCAACATGCGTCGAACCAAATCTCGTTCAATGATGGTCCGATGTTGTTCCGCCTCCCGAAGCGGAATGTGCAGGTTATTTTCGTCCAGCGGAACCTCCTTATCCGACCAGTCAGGTGGCACATGCAACTCCGGCGGGGCCGATGACTCCGAGCGTTCACGACGTTTCCGAAATTCTTCTCGCTTCTCAGCCTTTTGCTCCTCTAACAGCCGGGACCGGATGATCTTGTTGATTTCGGATTGAAGAATATCCTCCGACATTCCCAATTTCTCCGCCGTCAATTTTAAATAGACCCCCTGTTGAATGGCATCCGGGATGACCGAAACGGATCCAAGGATGCTATGGATCATCTCGGAACGCTGAACAGGATCCTCCGCTGCATCCTCCGAAAGCAGGTCCAGTTTGAAGGCAACAAAATCTTTGGCCTCATCCGCTATGTGCGAGCGCAAGGTTTCAGAGGGCACCTTTTTACTGTAGCTGTCTGGATCATCCCCGTCCGGAAACAAAACAACATGGACGTTCAAACCCTCGGCGAGCAATAAATCGATTCCTCGCAGTGAAGCGCGAATGCCAGCCGCGTCCCCATCAAAAAGAACGGTAATGTTCTTGGTATAGCGACGAATCAACTTAATCTGGCTGATCGTAAGTGCCGTTCCACTGGAAGAAACGACGTGCTCGATACCAGCCTGATGCAAAGCCATCACATCCGTGTAGCCTTCGACCAAGAGTACCCGATCCTCTTTTGTAATAGAAGGCTTCGCGAGATGCAAACCAAACAGCACATCCCCCTTGTGATACAGCGGGCTTTCGGGGCTATTGAAGTACTTGGCAACCTTTTTCTCCTTGCTCAGCGTGCGGCCACCAAATGCAATGGTTCGGCCTGTGACGTCTCGGATTGGAAACATCACGCGCCCTTTGAAGAAATCCCATGGTTTGCCGTCTCTTTCTTTTGCCAAGCCCAGTGCCAATAAGCGTTCTGCCTTATATCCTGCGTCGGAAGCAGCGGTGCTCATAGCGTCCCAAGAGTCTGGACAATAACCTATTTTGAAAGTCTGAAGCGTCTCAGCGCGGAAACCCCGGCTTTCGAAGTAGCTCAATCCAATGGCTTGCCCTTCTTTGCCGTCATGGAGTTGTTGGGTGAACCAACCTTGAGCCCATGCATTAACCGCCAAAAGGCTATCCCGTTCCGATCGTTCTTGCTGCTGTTCTGGCGAAACCTCTTCCTCCTCTATTTCGATGCCATACCGTTCTGCAAGTTGCTTGATCGCTTGCGGAAAACTCAGTTTTTCCAACTCCATCAAAAACGTTACTACACTGCCCCCTTTGTCACTTGAAAAGCACTTGAAAATACCCTTTTCAGGCAACACATAAAACGAGGGTGTCTTTTCGTTGGTAAACGGACTGAGGCCCCGAAAGCTGCTTCCCGATTTTTTTAATTCAACGTAATCCCCAACCACGTCTTCTATGACGGCAGTGTGCATAACGAGGTCTACAGTTTCAGCGGGTATCATGGTGATTCAGAGGACTTCAAATGTACAAAGAGCGATTCGATTGAGAAGAAAGCAAAAAAAAGACTTCACGCCGTTGCGTAAAGTCCCTTTTTGGCCATTGCTGACCGAACCTAAAACCTAACCCCTCAAAATAAGCGTACACCTTCTGAGGGTGAGTAAACTAGGGACAAACATCGCGGAGGGACCATTCGATCATGATGAAGGATTTGTTAATGGTTGTTGAAGTTTTACAGACGCTTCCTGCTCCGGGTGATTCGAATTACCTTCGCTACATCGTGGCACCAAAGAAGAAAAAAAGATCAATTCCGTGGTTCGTAGGGGCCATGGTCCTGGCTTTTGTCACCATGAGCACCATCCAAATTGTGTGGCTCAGGTCATCCGTTCAGATGAGGGAACAAATCTTCAATGACAACGTGCAACACTCATTGAGTCAAGCCTCAGAAATGCTCAACAGGAGCACGACCAGCATGCTCCAGATTGACCTGGAGGCTGTTCCAACTGGCGGACCAACGAATGGAGTCATCCGCACCAAGCAGTCCATTGGCAGCGGTCTCGACGCCGAAGAAACTCGGATGCTCCGACGTATTGAGGCACTGTCCATCGACAGCGTTATCCCTTTGCTATTGAAAGCACACGGCATCGAGGTGGATGCAATTGTTGGCGTATTTGACAGGTATGGCCAACCCGTATACATTGATGAGGCCCACGATCCATTCTTAGACGAACTCACCAAAAGCATTCACAAGGTGTCCCTGAGTTCGTTGAGTTTGCACCTTCATTTTCCGAATAAACATAAATTCCTACTTCATAATTTGCTCGGCCAATTTGCCCTGACAGGTTTGATGTTAGCCATCATCGCCTGGGGGTTTTTCACCGCAATTATCGGTGCGGCACGCAACAAAAAGATCGACCGTATTCGGCGGGACTTGATGAACAATCTAACGCATGAATTGAAGACACCAATCAGCACCATTGGTCTTGCATCTGAGGCGCTCAAAGACCCCGACATGCAGCGTGATTCATCGAATTTCAACTACTACATTGGATTGATTAACGAGGAAAACAAGCGGCTCGGAATGCTGGTTGAAAATGTGTTACAAGCCAGCCTGGCAGAGTCAGGAAAGATGCAGCTCTTCAAGCAAACCTTGAATGTCCATGAGTTGATCCGCGAGGTATCAAAAAATGTGGCCATCCAGGTAAGAAAACACGGAGGCAAGGTGCAGCTGGAATTGGAGGCCGAAGACCCCTTGGTGTTTGGCGATCGCATACACCTTGGCAACGTGGTATTCAATTTGGTCGACAATGCAATTAAATACGCTGATGGCGATTTACTTCTGCATATTTCAAGTCACCAGGCAACAGATGAGGTCGAATTGCGTTTCAAGGACAACGGCATCGGCATCTCAAAAGAACATTTAGGCAAGGTATTTGATAGATTGTACCGAGTGCCCACCGGGAATGTTCACGATGTAAAGGGGTTTGGATTGGGGTTGAGCTATGTTAAAACCGTAGTAGACCGACACAATGGATCCATTCGCATCGAGAGCGAACCGGGTGACGGAAGCACATTCATTTTGAGATTACCTCGCAACGAAATTGAACTGAAGAAAACTTAACGACATGAGCGAATCAACCCAACCCGCCATCCTTCTCTGCGAAGACGACCCGAATTTGGGACGTCTTTTATCCGATTACCTGAAAGCCAAAGGGTTTGAAACAACGTGGGCAAAAGATGGCGTTGAAGGGGTAAAGGAATTCCACCGTGGCGCATTCGATTTTGTGATTTTAGATGTGATGATGCCGCGAAAAGATGGTTTTCAAGTCGCGGAAGAAATTCGACAAGAAAGCCGGCACCTGCCAATCCTCTTTCTAACCGCACGATCGACCAACGAAGACACCCTTGAGGGATTCAAAGTCGGGGCGGATGATTACATGACCAAGCCGTTTAGCATGGAAGAGCTATTGCTTCGGATACAGGCGATTCTGCGCCGCAGCGCTGCACTGCCCGAAGAGGATGAACAGGTCGGTGAAATCAAAATCGGGAAATTCTCTTTTGATTACAATACACAGATGCTCCAAATCGAAGGAGAGGACCAACGTTTGACCACCAAAGAAAACGAATTGTTGTTCCTCTTGTGCAAACACCGCAACTCCTTGTTGGAACGCACGCATGCATTGAAATCAATCTGGGGGGACCCGAATTACTTCAATGGTCGTTCCATGGACGTTTACATTGCCAAACTGCGGGGGCACCTGAAACGTGACGAGAGCATTCAAATCTTGAACGTTCATGGAAAAGGATTCAAAATGATCGCCTCAGAATAGACTTTCTGGCACGGTCTTGGCCTGTTGTAGGGAAACAAGACCGTCATGAAAAAAAGACATCCCGTCCGCCGGAATTTCGAACTTGGTCTCATCGCCTCCATGGCACTCGTGCTCGCGGCATTTGAATGGACCGCCGTGGAATACGGCACCTCCAACTCCTGGGAGTACAACCCTTACCAATCGCTCGAAGCAGAATTGGTCCCCGTGCACCTGCCGTCCAGGCCGGCCCCGCCCGCCCGGCCCCTGAACATCGCGCCCCAAATTCATCCCGATCCGACACCTCCGGAACCGCAGCCTGAGCCCATCTCAGATGCAGACCCGTTGCTTGGCAAGCTGCAATCATTCGACTTCGGGGACTTTGGGGATGGCGAAGCATGGGTGGATATTGAGACGGTTATGATCGCCGAGCACATGCCCCATTTTGATGTTTGCACCAATGTAATTGACAGGGCTGCAGAGCGCACTTGCACTGAGCAACAGCTCATTTCTTTGATTCAGTCGTGTGCAAAATTTCCTCCGATGTTACGGGAATCTGGAATCGGCGGGGTCGTTTTTCTCCAATTCAATGTCAATGAATTTGGCCATATCCAAGATGCAAAAATCCTCAAGGATGCCCACCCCAAACTCAACCAGGCCGCCCTTGACGCGCTCGATTGCATCCCCCCTTTGGTTCCAGGAACTCAACAAGGCAAGCCCGTGAGGGTGACCTACACCATGCCCGTGCGGTTCACCGTTCGTTAAATTCCATCAAGCAATCACAAAACAGATTGAATTTAAGCGCATCAAACACTACCTTTGCACGCCTTTAAAGCACTGCATCCGTGTCTCATATGCTCAAAATTCTAGCAGGTTCAGCCTCGCAAACTTTCGGTCAACAAGTGGCCAAAACGTTTGGCGGGGATTTGGTTCCTGTTAAAACGACCAAATTCAGTGATGGCGAATTTACCGTCAGCATCGAAGAGACAATTCGTGGCAAGGAAGTGGCCATTGTTCAATCCACGTTTCCTCCAACAGATAATTTGATGGAGTTGCTCCTGCTCGTTGACGCCGCGAAACGAGCAAGTGCCAAACGCATCATTGCTGTTATCCCTTATTTCGGATTTGCGAGACAGGACAGAAAAGACAAGCCGCGTGTGGCTATCGGAGCAAAGCTTGTCGCCAATCTACTTACCGCAGCAGGCATCGACCGCTTGATCACCATGGATTTACATGCTGATCAAATCCAAGGCTTTTTCGAAATCCCTGTGGATCATTTGTATGCGAGCGCGTTGTTCGTTCCCTATTTGGAAAAACTCGATCGCGAGAACTTGTGCATTGCCACACCCGACACGGGCGGAACGAAGCGGGCCAACTCCTACGCCAAAATCTTAGGGGTCGACATGGCCATTTGCTACAAGCAACGCAAAGTAGCCAACGAAATTGAAAGCATGACCGTTATCGGCGAGGTTGCGGGCAAAGACGTCGTACTCGTGGATGACATGTGCGATACAGCGGGAACTCTCACCAAAGCGGCAGCGCTTATGATGGAAAACGGTGCGCGAACCGTTCGAGCTATTTGTACCCACCCCGTACTCAGTGGCCCTGCCTACGAGCGCATTGAAAACTCGGTTCTGACGGAATTGGTTGTCACAGATAGCATCCCCCTTAATTTTGACAAAAACACGGACAAAATCAAGGTCCTTCCGGTCCACGAATTGTTCGCGAAGACTTTAACCTGTCTGGTGGAAAATCGTTCCATCAGCGATACTCTTTTAATTCATTAAACATGAAAACTGCATCATTGAGCGGCTCTCCACGTGAGAGCGTAGGAAAAAAAGATGCGAACCAACTGCGTGAAAACCACCGGGTTCCCGGGGTTCTTTATGGAGGAGGCGAGCAAAAGCATTTTTCCGTGAAAGAGCTGGACATCTCCAAGCTCGTTATCAACCCGGACGTATTCCAGATCAAATTGGAACTAGAAGGGGAAACCCGCAACTGCGTCATCCAAGAAGTACAATTCCACCCGGTCACGGAACGCATTGTGCACCTCGACTTGCTCGAGACTTTACCGCAAAAGCCCGTACAGGTGGCTCTGCCATTGCGCACTACAGGAACCGCAGCGGGTGTTATTGACGGTGGCCGAATGCAGATGTTGTTCCGACGTGTACCCGTTCGCGGACTGATCAGCGATTTGCCAGAAGAAATCGTCATCGACGTTACGGAGCTTTCAATTGGTGACAGCAAGCGTGTTCGGGACATTGAAGTTCCAAATTGCACTGTTTTATTGAACGACTCCAACTTGCTCGTTGCTGTGAAACGTACCCGTGCGGCCATGTCTGCTGAAAGTGATGTTGAAGAAGGCGAGGAAGGAGCAACTCCAGAAGAAGGTGCTGAAAACGCTGAGAAAGCAGAATAAAACGGATGAAATACCTCATTGTCGGACTCGGTAACCCGGGAACTGAATATGAGGAAACCCGACATAACATCGGGTTTAAGGTGGTGGACACTGTTGCTCAGAAGGCCAATGCTTCTTTCGAAGTAAGCCGATTGGGCGAGGTGTCCACCTTCCGTTTTAAGGGCAGAACTCTTGTGCTTTTAAAACCATCTACCTTCATGAACTTGAGTGGGAAGGCCGTTCGATATTGGATGGAAGCAGAAAAAATTCCCTTGGAGCGTGTGCTCATCGTTACGGATGACCTCGCTTTGCCATTTGGTGCGCTGCGCATGCGTTCCAAAGGAAGCGGCGGAGGCCACAATGGATTGGGAAACATTGAGACCGTAATCGGCACATCCAAGTATGCGAGATTGAGGTTCGGCATTGGCGATGAATTCAGACGCGGAAACCAAGTAGACTATGTTCTCGGCCAGTGGACACCCGATGAAGAATCGAATTTGTCAGAACGGATAGATCGCTGTGAAGAGGCGATTCGGGCGTTTGCGACCATTGGACTCGAACGCACAATGAATCACTATAACAATACCTGACTTTACTCGTAGAGGTGGTTATTGCTGATGTAATTGAGCACCTTGTCGTGGAGCAGATAACGGATGTCTTTGCGTTCCGTGATGGCATCACGCAAGTACGTCGATGATATGCTGATCATTGGGGCATCGCACCACTGGATGTTGGGATGGTTACGTGGTATAAGATCCTCGCTGTTGGATGGCGGAGGAATGGGCTTAGGGGCGTCGGATGAACGTCGCGGGTAGACCAAAATCCGGTGATTCTCCACCAATCGCCAATGATCCTGCCATGTATGCAACCGCTCAAAATTATCTTCTCCAAGGATGATGCTAAACTCTTTTGATGGGTGCTTCTCGCACAGGTATCGCATGGTCGCGGCCGTGTAATTCGGTTGGGGTAAATCGAATTCCACATCGCTCCCTTTGAGCCTTTCGTTCTCCGAAATTGCCAAATTCACCATTTGAAGCCGGTGCTCTTGCGCCATTAATTCCGACACATTTTTCTGTGGATTCCATGGCGTAACCACCAGCCAAACTTCATCCAATTCCGTATAGTGAACCATGTGATTCGCAATGACCAAATGGCCAAGGTGCACCGGGTTAAATGTGCCAAAGTACAGGCCGATTTTAGTGGCTTCCCCTGATATCATGGCTGGTCAGTCTGAACGGTGTGGTTGCGCACCCATCCCTTTGCCGTTTGACACGCCTCATCTAAGACATCGTTTACAAGCACTCTGTCAAACTTTTCATGCTGACGCATTTCCCACTCAGCCTTGGCCAAGCGTTCTTCAACACGATCTTGGGTTTCAGTACCCCGTCGCTCTAATCGATCGCGCAACACATCCAGAGAAGGTGGCTGAATAAAAATCGCCAGCGCCTGATCCCCTAATTTTTTTCTCAAATTCGCTCCCCCTACCACATCTACATCGAACACCACTGTTTTCCCCTTATCCCACAAACGGTTCAATTCAGACTTCAACGTTCCATAAAGTTTCCCAGGGTAAACTTCTTCCCATTCCACCAAATCTTCCGCTGCAATTCGGGCTTTGAATGCGTCTAAACTCAAGAAATAGTAGTCGTGGCCGTGCACCTCTTTGCCCCGAGGAGATCGCGTCGTAGCGCTTACTGAAAATGCTAAATTCAACGTTGCATCCTCCAATAACCGACGCACAATGGTGGTTTTGCCCGCACCGGATGGGGCCGAGAAAATCACTGCTTTGCCAGTTGGATTAGAGGGCATTGAGAACCTGTTCCTTGACTTTTTCTAACTCATCCTTCATCTGCACGACAACTCGCTGCATCTCTGCGTCATTGGCCTTGCTCCCGAGCGTATTGATTTCACGTCCAATTTCCTGAGAGATGAATCCTAATTTTTTGCCTTGACCCGGCGTCACTTCATTGAGGACTTCCGTGAAATGGGCACAATGTGCGCTTAACCTCACCAGCTCTTCGGACACGTCGAGTTTTTCGATGTAGAAAAGCACCTCCTGTTCAAACCGGTTTTCGTCGAGGCGTCCCCGATCTTGGATCTCTTCGAAATTGGATTGAATTCGCTCTCGAATGCGCAGAATGCGAGCATCAATCAAGGGCTTCATCTCTGCTTGCAGACGCAAAATATTTTCAATTCGCCCTCGAAAATCTGCCTCAAGCGACTTGCCTTCTTCCTCCCTAAACGCCTTGAATTGAGCCGATGCCTCATCGAGCAAATCAACAATCGTTAACCACTCTGCCTCATCCACCTCCTCTCTCGGTTGTTGCACCACTTCAGGGAGCCTCATGGCCATTGACAGCAACGCGCTATCATCTGTAGCGAGGTCTTTGGAGCGTGAAATTCCTGCGAGCGAATCAATGTACATCTCGATCAAAGGTTGATTCAACTCACGCGGCTCCACACCTTCGATGACATATTGCAAACTGATGTCGCATTTACCACGTCCTATGACATGCCCCATTCGTTTGCGCAACTCCATTTCTTTTGATCTAAAAGCGGAAGGCATGCGAACACTCAGGTCCAATTGCTTTCCGTTCAGCGATCGCAATTCGGCCGTGTACCGACGTGAGCCAATCAGAGCCGTCGCTTTACCATAGCCGGTCATGGAATAAATCATTGGAGGAATTTTCAGCAAAGATAGGTACACGTGACAAGGTGACGTGCGCAGTACCTTTGTCCCATGAGTCGCATGTCAAGTATCCAAGCCCCCGTTGCGGAGGAATTGAAATCCTTCCAAGGACACTTTAAAGCAGCCATGCGCACGGATGTTATGCTCTTGGACCGGATTACC
>DBBR01000087.1 GCA_002292325.1 Flavobacteriales bacterium UBA979
GGATTCAATGAGCCCCATGATCTGAAGTCCTTCTTCAGGTTCCCCCAGCAAGTCAATCCGCTCGCTTTGTAGACCGTTGAACAGAAAGCTCCATGCATCTTCCCGGTCTTGTAAAACGGCATGATGTCTTTCGAATTGAACCGCTACACCCACCGCTTGAATGACTTTTTCCCAACCCACCTCAGTCCAGGGATCTGATGAGTCACTGGATTCAAGAAGTGACCCGAGTTCTTGGGTCCATGCCGATAAGGCTTCGAGCCAATTCCTCGCGTCTTTGGTCGAAAGGGTATCCAATTCGGTGAAAAATGCCCTGACCGGCCCACTGGACAACTCGTTCAATTGATTTCGCGAAACCCAGGCCCACTTATTTTTGGCCATTTTGTTCAGGACATCGGCTGCATCCGATCGAAATTCCAGCTCGGGATGTGCCTGCATCAGGAGAGGTTCACTCAACAAGTTGCGGATGTCTTCGTGGTGTAAACTTCCTTGGTCACGTCGAAGTATTTGTTGCAAGGTTCTTAGAAAACTCCGAGCAGGTGTGTCGCTCCAGCTTAACCCCATGGTCACGTTGTAATGATCTTGGAGCCCTTCCGGAAGGGATTGCAGGAGAAGCGGGAGTTGGCGTCCATCGGGCAAAATAATCGCAGTGCGAGCCCGCTCTTCTTTGCTCAGCTTGGAGACTTCTTCACGAATGTATTGGCACTGAAGAATCGTACTGTTGCAATTCACCTCGATGATCGAAGGAGGCGTGGTGGCGAGGCGATTGGGAAGTGTGTTGGGCGAGGTGGAGTTGTTTTCAAAATGCGCTCGAATAAACAATCCCGCCTCCACTTCGGCTTGGTCGACATAGCTGCGGTCGGCATCCCAAATCCACGTGAGTTGCTGTGATTTGTCGTAGCGTTTCAGAAATTTTGTTTCGGCAGGTGTCAAGGCACTCATCCCCGCAACAAACACGTGAGCATAGGCATGTTTTTTTGATGACTCGGCCGCTTTGCGCGCTAACAGACCAGAATAACCCTGTTGGCGAAGTTCCAGTTGATGCAGGAAAGCGGTATGCAATTCGCCCAATTGCAGGTATTGTCTGAGAAAGTTCGTTTGCCCCTCGGTCAGCGATTCCGGATCATCAAAACTCCAATTTTCGATTCCTTCGATGTCACAGAGGTTTTTGAAGACCGATGGAGCGTCTTTTAGATGCTGATCGATTTCGTTGAAATCACGCAATGCGATTTGCCCCCAAGGCATAAATGCTTGAAAGGATTTGTTCTCTTTTTGCTTGCCTGATTGGTCCGCTTCCGGTAAATCACGCCACGTTTTGTACAGCAAAGCCAACGACTCTGCACCTGCCATGGGAATCCAAGAGGTGTGCGATTGAATCGCAGCACCTAAGGTCTGAACGCTGGGTATCCAACCCGCCGATGGCATTCGATCGGCCAATGCACGCTCAAATTTGGCAGCGGCCCGTTGGCTTGGCAATATGACCAAGCATGCTTCGGGTCGAGGGTGCCTTAGAACCTGCTGGGCCAGTTCATCCAGAAAAGAGGATGTAATTTTCAAACGAGGGTGATTTAACCGTTCAATTTAAACCCGTTACGGATGAAATCAATGAATTCTTTTCGGCCTTGTACCGTGAATAAAGCTTGGTTAATTTCGCGAAAAACCGTTCGTTTTGGTTGCTTCGCTGGCGTATTGATTGCCGAACCTTCTTGGGGAGTTCGCTCTGTTTTCGGCGCGGGAGAGGCCTTGTCAATTTGTTTTTCGGTGAGCACCTGATCCAATGCATCGGCCATTGAAAACCGCTCTTGGGCGGACTTCATCCGACCCAATTGCTCCTCCAGCAGACCGAGGTTATTCAGGGTTATGGCATCATCGGGATCCAATTCAATGGCTTTTTCGTAGTCCGTGATGGCACCTGCGAAGTCCTTCGTTGCTTGCTTCATCCAGCCCCTTGCCGCATAGCGGTAACCATAATCTGGTTGCAAGTTGATGGCGCGGTCGAGCAAGTTCAGGCTCTCTTGGGCTCGCTGATTGTGGAACAACGCCACGGCACGGTCATTCAAAAAGTCGGGATCGAGCACCCAATTTTCATCGGCAGCCAGCGCTTGATCGTAGGCTGCAAGAGCACTTTCCCAGTGTCCCGTGGAGGCTGAAGAGCGCCCTTGGTTGATCGCGAGTGTCCCCGGACGTCGGGAGGGTGGGGTAGAAGAATTGCTCATGCGTGCGTCGTTGTTCAAAAATACAACGCATCCTGAGGACGTTTGTTTCCAACCGGGTGCCGAACTTGCGCTTGGAGATGAAGATGATCTTTCCCTGTTTCCGAAAATTGATTGGAGTCGATACCTTGTATGCCATCGAGGGTCCTCGGCATGTGATAGAATGGCAACCTTTGGGTGACTCTAAATGGTTGATTCACAAGCATTATGCCTCTGATTATCCCCGATATCAATGGGTGAGCGAATTGTTGGCGGAGGCAGGACATGCAGAAGCAATTTCCAAAGAAGAATGGCAGGCATGCTTGGCAAGGAGGTCCGGGGAGGATGAACGGTCTAGCCTCCCTCGGGTGCTGAAGAACTGGTCATTCGCCGCCAATACGACGTTCGGAGTTGATGCCATGGCAACACGGGCGGTGGAAGTCCAATCGGACGCAGATGTTCGCTGGGTTCTGAAGCAGACACGTGAAGCAGGGTTGCCCCTTCTTGTACTCGGGGGCGGTTCCAATGTCCTGTTGCACGGAGACTGGAACGGCTGGGTGCTCAAAATGGCCATCGAAGGAATGGAGGTTCTATCCGATGACGGACGTGAATTGGATGTGGTAGTTGGAGCCGGGGAAGGCTGGCATAAGTGGGTCATGCAAGCCCTAGAAAATGGCTGGAATGGGCTTGAAAACATGGCGCTGATTCCCGGTTCTGTTGGCGCCTCGCCCATGCAAAACATAGGAGCGTATGGGGTAGAAGTCAAAGATCGATTTCTTTGGCTGGAGGCCATTCATCAGGAAACCGGGGCGTTGGAACGGTTTGATTTTGCACGCTGTGAATTTGGATACCGCGACAGTATTTTTAAACAAGCGGAGAGGGATCGTTGGGTCATTGTTCGCGTGGCATTCCGGTTGGACCGGAAGGCTCCTTTGCACACCGCGTACGGGGCCATTCAGCATGAATTACAGGAATTAAAGGTGGATGTGCCTTCTCATCGGGATGTGGCTGAGGCGGTGATGCGCATTCGAAGATCAAAACTTCCCGATCCGAACGTACTGGGGAATGCAGGTAGCTTTTTTAAAAACCCCATCTTGGATCCGGAGGAGTTCAATCAGGTGCAAAAGCGCCACCCCCAAGTGGTTCACTATTCCTTGGAAGATGGCCGATTCAAATTGGCAGCGGGCTGGCTAATCGACCAAGCGGGTTGGAAGGGACACCGCAGAAAGGGATGCGGCGTGCACGATTTACAAGCCCTTGTCCTGGTGAATTACGGGGGCGCAACGGGATCTGAAATTTGGGCGCTGGCCCAGGACATCATCAACGATGTTCAAGAGAAATTTGGCGTGCAGCTTGAACCGGAAGTCAATCAAATTCGAGGCTAAAAGCACATGCCCGATTTTCGCTGCAGTGCATCGAAAACCGGGCAGGCTTGTGAATTCTGATCCGCTTAACTATCAGAAAACGGGGCAAGGCAAGTAACGTGGCGACTGAGGTCGCTTGCGTTGTTGCGTCTGCCAAGTATAAGAGAGCACCAATTCGTGGCTGCCACCTGTCGTGGATAGACCTAATTTATTGAGGGTAATGTCATAGCTGTATCCCACCTTCCAGTTGTCCTGACCGTAGCCTACAATCGCACTCACCGCATCCACATCATTCCCTCCTTCAATTGTATGCCCAAACGGCAATCCCTGGTACCACAGTCCAAAACTGAGAGGATGTGTGTCATAATAAACGCCCAGGTCAAGTTGATCGAACTGGCCTTGCGCCATGTAATTGAATGCGACAATCAGGTCACCGTGATGTTTATTTCGCATGTAATCCACCAAGGGCATGCGCCAGCCGCCATGAACGGATGTTTTGACATCCATCGGGTCGATGTAGGTGGTATTCAGACTCTCATTCGGGTTGTTCAAATGATCGAAGGAACAGCCCAACCAAGTGTATTTGCCGGTGAGTAAAAATCCTGTGGCGAAATCAAAATAGTTTCGCGAAATGCTGGGTCGGTCTTCGATTGTTGAGATTTGTGGCCCTCGAATCAATTGATCTCCGAAGGTCAATTGTTGCATGTCGATTGACCGGTTTCCCAATGCTGCTTGCAAGGCAGGGCGCAGGCGCCATCCGTTGCCCAGAGGGATTTCGTACGCGTACTGCCCCGCAATGCGGGTCGTGCTCAGGCCGCCTGCTCCGGCTTCTTCTTGACTCAATAAGATACCAAATCCGCTATTCAAGTTGCGGTTGTACCAGTCAGCAGCCACGTGCCAACCGACATAGGCGCCGGGCATAGCCGCCCATTGGTTTCGATAGACACTGACCAGCCGGGCGTCATCCAAGGATCCTGCGAAGGCGGGGTTGATGCTGGTCGGGATGGCATTGTATTGGGTATATCGTAAGTCCTGAGCCCATGATTGTCCTGCAGACAATCCGATTGCAATGAGGAGTATGTAAAGCGCTTTCATAGCGTGTGGAGTATTCGAATTATACATGTAGGTTTATTTGATGAGGGTGACGTCGCCAGCCTGAGTGGTTCGGTAGCCGTTGCTAAATGTGGCCATGGCTTTCCATGCGTACACGTCCTGACGAACAATGCGGCCCTGGAAGTATCCGTCCCATCCGATGTATGGATCTGTTGATCGGAAAAGCAACTCGCCCCATTTGTTGAATACGATCAATTCGTATTCGACGATGCCCATGTGGTGTGGGTGGAAAATGTCGTTGTCCAACGCAGCGGGGTCATAGTACCCTCCATTTGATCCACCGGTATTTGGGGTGAATGCTGTGGGGAATTCCATGAATCCACCAGCGGTGCCTTCTACGGCATGTTCCAGTATGTAGGTCGTGGGACAGTTGAAGCTGTTATTCGCTGTCAATGTCACATCATAAACTCCCGGTTCCGTGTAGAAGTGTACAGGGTTTTCTTCTGTACTGACGTTGCCGTCACCAAAGTCCCAAAAGAATTCTGTCGCATCCATGTCCGAGAGGTTCACGAAGTCCACGGGTTGATCCGGAACGATCACCTGGGTCGGGCTGTTCACAAACGCAGCAGATGCCGACGGGAATACCTCCACAGCTCCGTAGTGAATGACCTGCTCTTCTTGGCCTTCATAGCCAATGACAGTGAGGGACACGTGGAAAACGCCCGGTCGGGTGAACACATGCGTGGGTGAATCCTCCGAGGTCATAACATCGTCACCGAAGTCCCAGATGTACTGGGCACCATGGCTGGAGTGATTTTGAAAATCAACTGCCAAAGGAGAACAACCAGATCCGCTGCCCGTGAAACTTGCTACGGGGTGTGGAGACAGAATGGTGATCTGTTCTGAATGAGCATCAGCGCAGAACCCATTGTCGACTACAACGGTGATGTTGTAGGTTCCCCACGAATCGTAGGTGTGGAAAACAGGTTGCTCCGCGGCTACTTGATCGCCATCACCAAAACTCCAGTTTTGCACAGCACTGTTCGACGCGAGGCTCAAATTATTGATGCCCACGGTAGTATTGGGGTAGGTTTGAATCGCTGGACTGACGCTGAAGTCTGCTGTTGGCGTGGAGTAAACCTCAACACCCACAGATACTGTATCGGCACATCCGTATGCGCTCATGGCAATCAGTTCAACCTGGTATGTCACGTCATCGTTGGTCGCATTGACAAACGTGTGTTCCGGGGTTTCTTCGTTGGAAGGCGCACTGCCGTCATTGAAGTTCCAGATGAATGACGCTGCTCCCGCCGACTGATTAATCAATTCTGCTTCAACGGGTGTGCATCCTTGCGCTACGACATCAAATTGAGCATTCAAGTAAGGACCGACCTGAAAAGTCACCGTATCCGTTGCGGCACAACCGTGTGTATTTTCAGTGGTTATTGTTGTCGTGTACTCTATCAATTCTTCGGTTGGATTGAAGAACGTCTTGGTGTGCACCGAATCCTGGATCAACCCAGTTTCGCCGTTTCCGTAATTCCAGGTTGTCGCAGCATGTCCTTCGCTGGCATTGTGAAATGTAACATCGACGGGGTAGCACCCTTCGATTTCCTCGATGGACAATTCGGCTGTTGGTGCACCCCAGACCGCAACGGTTTGTGCGGTTGTATCGGCACATCCAGCTGCACTTGTGGCGATCAACGTTACGAGGTAGTCCGCGTCATCCGTAGATCCCGTGTCAAAAGTGTGGAAAGGAGATTCCAAGTCGGACGTTGTGCCCTCACCAAAATTCCAGGCATATGAGCCGCTCGCATGAACTGAAGTGTTCGTGAACGATCCTTGCAGGGGGGTACAAGCGTTTGCTGGAGCTTCGAATCCGGCCGTTACTTCGGGATGTACTGTATGGACAATCGAAGCAGAAGTTGTGCAGCCAAATGTGGTTGTGGCTGTGAAAACAACCGATGTCACCTCATCTACGGCTGTGGTGTTGGCCGTGTTCTGAATCACCTCCTGCGTTGGGTTTGTCCAGGTCCCAGCACCACTGATTTCGATGCTTGTGCTGTCGGCGAACTGAGCATTGTGCTCAATGATCCACTCGTCTCCTGAGCATGTAGCATCCGACGACATGGTCAACTCAGCTTCAGGCGTTGGATGAACGGTGACCTCAAAGTCACTGCTACCAGCACATCCGTCTACTGAAATAGCTTCTACGCTCACAGCGTACGACTGAGCTTCGCCTGCACTGCCTGGGAAGCTCTGAGTCATTGCATCACTTGCTGCAACAGTTTCACCGTCAATGCTCCATGAGATTTGAGAGGTCGGTGTTCCTGTGTAAACAAATTCACCATTGAACGGAGCGCAGCCCTCTGTCAATCCCGTCCATTCGGAGATGACTCCAGGAAGTACGGTGACCGTTTTTTCTTGAACGTCAGCGCAGCCCAAGGAATGCGTAGCAGTCAAGGAGACGGTGTACTCGACGATCTCAGACTCCCCTTCAAAGGTGTATGCATGTGATGCAATGGAGTTCAAGTTCGCACCGGCGCCGTTTCCATATGACCAGGTGAATGAATCTGCCTGGACGCTATTGTTTGTGAGTTCTATTTCCAAAGGTGCGCATCCGACTTCGTCCGATAGGTCAAAGTTTGCCACAGGTTGTGGCTTGATGCTCACATCAGCTGAAGCGTTTCCTGCACATCCGAAGGCATTGAATCCTTGGAAATCGATGGTTTGGGTAACGAGTTCGTTGGAACTGTTCGTCCAATTGTGCGTGGGTGTAGCTTCATTGGACATTGTGCCATCCCCAAATGCCCAGTAGGTACTGGTGGCACCTTGTATTTCGGGCATGGTCAAGGTCAATGGAGAACATCCTTCGACGGTTTCCAATGCCAATTCAAACACCGGTGCCGGACTGACTTCAATGGCAATGGTTCGCTCGTCAGAGCATCCCAATTCATCGATGGCCAAGAGGGTGACATCGAATGTGCTCATTGCATCGGATTCTACCGAGAAGAAGGTGTGCTCGACCGTTGATGCATTGTTTACGATGCCGGGAATCAGTTCGTCTCCAAAATTCCAAATGTAGAGGTCGCCGTTGGTGCTGTTGTTCGTGAAAGCGTTTTCGAGTGGCTCACAACCGGCTAGTGCATCGGCAGTGAAGTCAGCCACAGGTTGAGGCTTGATATAGACCGTAGTACTTGCAGTACCCACGCAACCGGAAGATGTCTCACCGGTGAATGAGACAACCGCACTCATCAGTGAACCCGTTTCGTTGATCCAGCTGTGGTCAGGAGATTGACCTGTGGCATTCGTGCCATCGCCGAAATCCCATGCGATATTTTCTCCACCAGGTACAGCGGGCATGGTCAATTCGAGGGGAGAGCAAACGCTGTCGTTGGTCAATGCCAAGGTGAATTCAGCTGCGGGGAACACCGTGATCTCACGGTGAAGAATGCTGGAGCATCCAAGGGCATCCGTAGCCGTGAGGGTCACCTCAAACACTTCGGTTTCATCCGCAGTACTGAAGGCATGGTTGGGGTTGACCTCAGTTGAAACATTCCCGTTTCCAAAGTCCCAAGCATAGGCATCTGACTGCGTGCTTGCGTTATTGAATTGAACAGACAATGGAGCACATCCTGCATCGATGTCCACCGTGAATTCAGCCACAGGTTGTGGTTTGATGTGGATCGTTGTGGATGCTGATCCGATGCAGCCATTCGCTGTAACCGCTTCAAAAGAAACCGTAGCGGTCATCAATTCATCGCCGGAGTTGGTCCATACGTGACTCGCATTTTGGCCAACGCCCGTGGATCCATCGCCGAAGTTCCACAGTACGTTTTGAGCTCCGGGAATGGTTGGCATAGAAAGCGCCAATGGCGAGCAAACCGTGTCTGTTGACAAGGCCAACTCAAATGCCGCGGCCGGAAAAACATTCACTTCTTGAGTCGCTGAATCAGCACATCCCAGATCGTCGTGTGCAGTAAGGGTGACCTCGAAGGTCGATTCTGTTCCGTTTGTTTGGAATGCATGGGTGGGGTTCAGGGTGTGATCAGTCGATCCGTCACCAAAATCCCAATCGTATGTGTCTGCCAATGCACTGAGGTTCGTGAACGCACTGACCAAAGGTTCGCAGCCTTCATCATAATTCACGCTGAAATCAGCAATTGGTTGAGGCTTGATGTGAACGGTAGTCTGCGAGATACCAGAGCAACCCATGGCTGTCTCTGCTTGCAACGTTACGGTCGCGCTCATCAATTCTCCAGTCGCATTATTCCAAGTATGGGATGGAGTGGTTTCGGTTGAAGTGCTTCCGTCTCCAAAGTTCCAGACCATATTTTGTGCGCCTTCGATCGATGGCATGATCAAGGACAAAGGAGAGCATACGGAGTCCGATGCCAATTCCAGGTTGTATTCGGCTGACGCGAATACCTCAATCGTTTCAACTGAAGTGTCCGTGCAACCCAATTCGTGAGTTGCAAGCAAAGTCACGGATTGCGTGAGATCGCTTCCAAGGGTTTCGAATACATGTGCAGCGGCTCCTCCTGTTGCTGTGGTGCCGTCTTCAAACGTCCACGTTAATTCTGTTGCTGAGGTGCTTGTACTCGTGAAACTTACGTCCAATGGCTCGCAACCACTCAAAGCAGTCGCAGAGAAGGATGCTACGGGTTGAGGATTGATATGAACCAAATCAACTGCAAAACCACCGCATCCGAATTCTGTTTCAGCCGAAACGGTTACAATGAACATATTGGAAACATCCGAACCATTGTTCCAGATGTGTGCGGGAGTGATTTCATTGGACGTGGTTCCGTCGCCAAAGTCCCAAGTGAAGTTCTGAATTCCAGGGAATTGAGGCATCGTCAATTCCAAGGGAGAGCAAGCACTGTCCACTCCCAATTCCAGCGTTAAATCTGCCGCTGGATATACGGTCACGGTTAAGGTATCTGTGTCTGTGCACCCTAAATCGTCAATCGCTGTGAGTGTGATGTCAAAGGTTTCTGTGTTTGCACCGCTGGTGCTGAAAGCATGCGAAGCGGTCGGTCCATCATCGGTGATGCCATCGCCGAAATCCCAAACATACGAATCGGCATCACTGCTAACGTTTTCGAGGTTGGCAACCATAGGCTCGCACCCAGCGGTTGCGTCGGAAGAAAATTCCGCGATGGGTTGTGGTCGAACGTACACGGTTTCTGTGTGAGAATCCAAGCATCCAAATACTGAAATGCCAGTGAAGGTGATGGAGGTACCCATCAACCCTCCGTTGGAGTTTTCCAAAAGAATGGTTGGGGCTTGTTCGCTGCTGGTGTTTCCACCCCCAAAATTCCAAGTGAACGAATTCACTTCTGCCATGATCGGCATGGTCAATTCGAGCGGGGAACAAGCTGTATCGTTGGGCAAGTCGAAGGCAAAGTCAGCCTGAGGGTAGACTTGAATGGAGGCTGCGGTTGTGTCGTTGCATCCCTGTGCTGTGTGCGCGACCAATTCAATGGCCTGGCTCTGGATGGTGTTGGAAGTGTTCTGTAAAACACCATCCCATGAAGGGTTTGTGCTGACAAAATTACCATTTGCAAACCACTCGTAGGCGATGGCGCCTTCTGACAGATTTTCAATGTTTACATCAAATGGTGCACAGCCTGCATTGGTTGCCGGGTTGATTTGTGCTACAGCTGGCGCGAAAGCCTCTATGAGGAGTTCGTCTGTTGCTACACACCCTGCAGAGGAGGTAACTTGAACCGATACTGCATGCACTTCGGGCTGTCCAATCGAGGTTGAAATTTCTGCATTGACGGTTGGACCGTTCAAGGTTGTTCCGTCTATCGTCCAATCAAATGAGGAGGCCAAAGAACCTTCCGCTGAAAATTGGACGTCCAATGGAGAGCAACCACTCATTGCATCTGCCATAGCCGAAACCGTAGGCAAGGGATTGACCGTCACAAACTGAGACGTAGATGCAGAACATTGAGGAGTGGTAACAGTCAAGCTCACATTGTAATCGCCTGTGAAGGCATAGTCGTGCTCGGGATTGGACTCGTAGCTGATGCCTCCGTCACCGAACTGCCAGTACCATCCTGTGATGTCTGTGCTGTAATGCGTCGTAGAAGCATCTGAAAACGTCGTGGTTTCTCCAAAGCAAGCATTGTCAAAAGTGAAGTCTGGAGTGGGTTGGTGGTGAACCGTTACGATTTGTTGTGCGGTGGATTGACATCCGTTAATGCCTGTTACAGCAACCGAGATGGGATGGTTTCCAGGGGAGTTAAACGTGATCGGATCCAGCGTCATACCGGATTGGAATGAAGGGCTTGGCATAAACCCCCAAACGTAGAGGTATGAATTTTCAGCCGCCACTTCTCCTGAAACCGTCAAGTTTCCGCAACCGTTTGTTGCAGACAAGGTCATATCGATTTCTGGTTTGGGCAGGACGTTAATCGCAATGCTTGAGGTATCAGCACACGCGCCACTTGTTCCAGGGTATGCGATCACACTTTGTACCTCATAGGTTCCTGGATTTTGAAATGTAAAGCTCACATGGCCCGTCGAAGTATTGAGGAAATTCGAATTCACTCCAAAATTCCACTGGTATTCAACACCTGTGGTTTCCTGATGGAACTGAACCGATGTTCCTTCGCAAACACTCTGTGAACTGCTCCAAAAATCACTCGCTGGTGCGGATGCGTAAAAATTTCCTTCCAAAGAGCAGGAGCCATCGGCCTCACTCATCGTCACGGTGTATGCAGATTCGCCACTGCTGTAGTCGTGCGCTACAGGAGAATCGGTCGAACTGTATGCGCCGAATGCTTCAACGGGACTTCCGTCTCCCCAATCGATGAGCAAGTTTGTCCATGAAGTGGACGTGGTTATGCTCAAAGACTCAGAGTCGTTGCCACAGTTATTCCAAACGGGTGCTGTCGTTGCAAGTCCCTGCGCATCAAGCACTTGAGCGCATTGTGACCAAGAGGATTGTGGCATTATCATGCCCAAAACCAAAGCAATTGTTATGATATATAAGCGGATCATACCGACTTTTACGGCAGTTTTTCGCTTTGGTTGCAGTTTTTGAAGACTTATTTATCAGTCGGTTACCTCTTGAAGAATGGACTCGACCATCGTGGCAACTGCAGGGCACAGATGAGCATTTTGTTCCGTGATCCCTAAAATCCCACCCATGTTCTTGCGATTGGTATGCGGAAATTCACGGCATGCTTGGGGTCGTTCTGAGTAAACTGAACACCGATTGGACGTGCTGTCCAAAAAAGGACATGGAGCCGTTTGCAGCACCCAATCGCCGTCGTCGTCCCGCCGGAGGTACTGTTTGGAGAAGTCAGATACCCGGAACTTGAGGTGTTTTGCGAGTCGAACAATGTCACGTTCTTTAAAGATGGGACTTGTCGTTTTGCAGCAATTCGCGCAATCAAGGCAATCGATTTGTTCAAAGGCCTCTTCGTGTGCCGCATGAAACCGTTCATCCAAGTCCTTAGGACGTTGCTTTTTCCAGCGGGAAAAGAGGCTGCGAATCTCTTTCCGATTCCGGGCAGATGCGAGCAACTTCTGAGTGAGTTGAGCCTTCAATGGGGATCCAAGAATTGGGGGCTTGATACAAAGGAGGTATCCGTCAACGTGTGAAGGAAGGCGAGCAGTTGATCCTTTTGCACCGTGCTCAAGGCAAGTCCTCCGGTTGTGTATTTCATGAAAGGATCCACGGTGGTTGAGGGCACTCCACCCGAGTTGTAGTGGTCGATGACTTCTTCCAAGGTATTGAACCTTCCGTCATGCATATATGGCCCTGTCAAGGCTATGTTGCGGAGCGTTGGAGTTTTGAATCGTCCAGAATCCAAGGGGTTTCCAGATACGGAGGCATGTCCAGCATCGGCGGCGAATGAAGAGTCTAACCCATTGTTTCTGAACAAATAGTCACTGAATTGCAAGCCGGCCTCTCCGTGGCAATGAAAGCAATCCGCACCAAATTGACCTCCAGGTGTGGTCTCAGGATCACCTCCTTCGCGCAGGAACATTTCGTAGCCCGCAAATTCTTCATCTGTCAGGCTTACTTCACCTCTGCGCCATTGGTCGAATTTGGAATTGGCCGAAACCATGGTTCTCAGAAATTGGGCAATGGCCTTGGTAACGAGTTCTGGGCTGATGCTCCTTTGGGTAAAGGCGACTTCAAATAAATCGGGGTAGTTCGTAATGGCATTGACGTCATTCTCTGTTGCCTGCAATCGATCAACCGCATCAGGCCATGGTAACGCCATTTCATCGGGGTGAGAAACCGGCTCTAGAATTTGCTCCTCCAGCGTGACCGCTCGTCCATCCCAGAAGTAGGAGGGGGCCCATCCGATGTTAATCAGGGCCATCGCATTGCGCACACCCTGGGCTCCTGTGATTCCTGTGCTGTAAGGATTCGGATCAGCAAATCCTGCCTCGGGAAGATGGCAAGACCCGCAGCTCATGGATCCATCGGCGGAAAGTTCTTTTTCCCAGAAAAGCAATCGGCCTAGCGCAATTCCCTCCTCCGTGAGCGGATTGTCTTGGGGGATGTCCATTGGAGGGAAGAACGGCGGGATGTCCAATTCAAAGGGTGTCGCCGCGGGATTGCAATCGGGAGTATCGCACACCGGGTCCGCGCACCGGTCGCATCCGGTCATGACCATGGCCGCGAATGCAGCTAAAATGAAGGGGATTGGATACCGTGCCATCAGAGTATTTCTATGGACCAGGCATTGACCAATAAGTCCATCATGCGACCGCCAAGGCTATCCCCTCCTGCATTGTGTGTGACTGGATCGACTTCGATGTTGATGGTATCCGTTTCGCTTGCAAGCGCCATGGATGCATCAAGATTCAGACGTGCATTGGTGACTTCGTGACGTTGGATTTCGAGGGGGGAAGCCAATTCAAGGGTGACCATCCGGTAGCTGGCGTCTGTTCCACAGTGATAAGAAAAGGGCTCGATCAATTGTTGGCCGCTCTCAAGGGCAAACTTGCCTTCGTATTTGACAAAGATGTATCCCGATGACCAGGTCCAAAACATGCCTGCAGAGCCCAAAACGCTCAACGGATGGTCATTTGGGTATGACGCGGGATCGATGTCGGTATTGATTTCGGACGGGATGCCCATTCCAAAACGCATTGCATCATAAGTGCCTGCAGGCAAAGGAAGAGTCAGGTATTTATCATTCTCGCTGTAGTCAAGGAGAAATACATCATCGGAGCTTGTCCAGGTTCCATCTGTTGAGCGAAATTCGATGGGGGCCAAATACATTTGAAGGTTGTCCAAGCGCAAGGGGTGACCAAACTCATCGGTCGCAATGTTCCCAACGGCATAGGCTTGTCCATCCCAATCAAGCGCAGTCTCAAAACGCACGGTTCCCGGAATCGGCTCAAGGTCTTCCGAACGAAAAATTCCGCAGGAGGCCATCAAGCTCAAAGTGAACAGTGCGAAAACGGATGTTCGGAAATTCATCATCGTGCGTTGTATCTCAAAAGTAAGACACCTAATTTAGGCTGACGTTGCGTGGGAGCCAGAAAAACTTAAAAATGGAGGACGATTCAGAAGAGAAATTTGAAAGGAGCGGATTCTTAATTGTCCGGGCTTCCGCAGGTTCGGGAAAAACATATCGTTTGGTGCGGGATTATCTGGCCTGCTGTCTCTGGGAAAACCAGCCGCATTATTTCCGGCACATTTTGGCAATCACCTTTACCAATAAAGGTGCGCAAGAAATGAAAGATCGCATTTTGGAATACGTTCGATCTGTTGCCGACGGAACCGGCTCGATGCATAAGTCGCTGATGGAAATCATGCCGATTTCGGCCGAGGTGTTGGAATCGCGCGCGCGCGCTTTGTCCGAATCCATGATGCATCATTATCAGGACTTCAGCGTAATGACGATTGACAAGTTCGTCAGCCGATTGGTCCGAGGATTTGCAAAGGATTTGAAATGGGAGGAGGATTTTCAACTTGAGCTTGATGAAACGGCTTTGATTGATGAGGCGGTTTCGCGGCTGCTCAGTCGTGTGCGCCGGCCGGGCGAGGAATCCCTGACGAGCCTGCTCGAAGGGTTTGTTCGCCAACAGGTAGCAGAGGAGAGAAACGCGAATATTCGCACCCAATTGACTTCTTTTGGAAAGCAGGTGACCAAGGAAAGCATGCAGAAAGCATTGGATGCTTTGGACCCAGAGGTATGGAATCCGGATGCCCTCGAAGAATTTCAAAAAGCGCAATACGATTCCCAAAAGGAGCGGAGGAAGGTGCCCGTTGCGCAGGCCAAGGCGGCCATCAAACGAATCGAGGAGTTGGGATTGGGGGACGGTGATTTTTTTCATGCAGACTTGCCAAGGTGGTTGCGGAATGTGAGCGAAGGAAAGGGTCGAAAGGCAGGGATTGGAGTGCGTTTGCAAAGGCAAATCGACGCCTCTTCATTTTGGAGAGATGGAGCCGATCAAGATGTTATTGGGCGCATTACCGACGCCTTTCCAGCCATCGACGATGCTGTTGTTGCGTGGTCTGCGTTGTACACGGGAAAAGAGGGTGAGGACTTCAAATTGCAGGAGCATTTGCAGGAGCGCATTGGTTTGATCGGAACACTAGGGCTCATACGGAGTGAACTGCAAGCGGTAGAACTCGAAAAAAATGTGCGCCTTTTTTCTACGCTCAACCAAAAAATTTCAGCCATTGTCAGGGACAATCCAGCGCCCTTCATTTTTGAGCGCCTTGGAACGCGTTACAAGAACATCTTCATTGATGAATTTCAAGATACGTCCATTACCCAGTGGCATAATTTGGTTCAATTGTTTGAGCATTTGATGTCGCTGAATGAAATGGGCATGGTCGTAGGGGACGGCAAACAGGCGATCTTCCGATGGCGCAATGGCAATTACGAGCAACTGGAGGCACTTCCGGGATTAATCGGTGAGCCAGGGCCTGTACTTTTGGAGGCGGCTGAGTCATTGCGCCGTTCAAGGAAGAAAGCGGAATTAAAAACCAACCGTCGTTCAGGTCGCAAAATCGTGGAGTGGAACAACCGGTGGTTCAAGCAAATTCAATCCCTTCTGCCAAACAATTTGGAATCATTGTACGATGATGTTGAACAGATGTCCGTGAAGGAATTTGACGGCCATGTGCACCTGCAAGTGCTGACGGCATCAAAGGACACAGACCCAGTGACGGAGCGAAACAAGTGGATTTTGGAACGAATTCTTCACCATACAGGTGGCCGAATTCAGGAGGAAAACGGTGTTCGGAAATATGTTGAACCGCAGGAGCAAAACGGCCATTTTGAACTGGGTGACATTGCCGTGTTGTTGAGGAGAAATAAAGACGGTTCTGCTTTAGCGCAGTATTTGCTCGACTTTGGGATTACACCGTGGACCTCTGAAAGTTTGCATTTGGGCCGGCACCCTGCAACACGAGGCGTTATTGCGTTGCTTGAATCGGTATTGGATCCACAAAACCCGATCCATTTCATGACGTTTGTGCAGTGCTACTGTGCCATCCACACGGATGTACTCGAGGCGGATTTACTGCAGGCTCATCACCGTGTGGAAAAATGGAAAGACAGCGAAAACAAGGACCGGGAGAAGGGTGTGCTTGATCGAGAGGCGATATATAAGCAGATTGCACCGGATCTTCATGTTTGGGATCGCGTCACGTCTCCGCTGACGAGCATGATTGGCCATTGCTTTGAGGCGCTCGGTTGGGGGAGCACATTTCCCGCTTATGCAGAAGGAATGCTCGAGTTGGCTCACGAAGTCGCGAACAAGCCCAACGGAACGCTAAAGACTTTTCTAAATCACTGGGATCGGGTCGGTTACCGACAGAGCATTCGCGTAGCGGGAGGAGGGGACTCCGTGCAAATCATGACCCCTCACAAGGCCAAAGGTCTGGCGTTTAAGGTCGTCATAGCCCCCATTCATGCTGAGAAGATTGATAGCTTCAAAGATGTCATTCCGGTTATGCTGGATGCAGAGGTATTTGGATTGCCCGCTGCTATGCTGAGCCATGCGGATATGAAGGATACGCGGCTGGAACCGGAACGGCTGGCAGAAATTGACCGCACCGTGGTGGACGCCTTGAACGTCGCTTATGTTTCCATGACGCGTGCAATAGAGCGTCAGGATATTGCCTTGGAATTTGCCCGTGCCCCGGAGCTGGGCAAGGAAATCAAAACATTGCCTCAGATGCTTTGGGAGGGCTGGCAGGCTGAGTTTGAAAAAATTATAGAAGGAGGCGACGCGTCGAACTTTGGAACGGAGGACCGCGAAAGTGATGCGAAGCAAGAAGAAAATAGCGCACAACGATCTCAGCCATCCTTGGTTTTGGGGCAGCCATTTGACCAGAAAATTGCACGTCCCAAGGCTCATTGGTCCGAACCCTTGCCAACAGGTACGTTGACCGCCCGCCAATATGGAACAGCGGTGCATGGATTGCTGGGCTCAGTGCAACGAGCGCAGGATTGGCCCGCCTTAAAAGTTCGGATTTCTCAGAGTGCGAATTGGCCTTTGATTCAGCAGTCAGAAATCATTCAGGTCATTGAATCAGTCCTTCATGATGAAGCGATCGAGCGGTTTTTTCACACCGCTCCGGAAGCCGTCTATGCTGAGCGCTCACTGCATTTGGGCGGGGGACAAGTAGGGCGCCCTGACCGGGTGGTAAAACTTGAAGATGGATGGCACGTAATTGACTTCAAAACAGGTGTCCCACGCGATGGTCACGAGGCTCAAGTTCGTGGTTACGCGGAAGCCATACACTCGATGCACCCTGCAGAAAAGGTCCATGGTTGGTTGATTTATACCGAGGTGACTGAGCTCAAGCAAGTTCCGATGCTATTTGGCTGAGAGCATTTCATCAGAATTGACCGTGCTTAGCTAACTTGCTCGTTCAAGTTTCAACCATGATCTCGTTCCTCCGCTCTCGATTTGCTTCATGTATTGCTCCATTGGTGATGATTCTTGCGCTGATGTCATCTGCATTTTCCCAGCAGCAAGCTTCCGGAACACCGCTCTTTCAAAAAGGCTTTCCGGTCCCTCAAGTTCACGTGGATGCTTCGATTGAAATTCGTGCAGAAGCTTGCGCACCTGCAACAGCCTTGCGGGATTTGGAGTGGAACAATGTGCGTGCGTTGATTGAAAATGCAGGCGCATTGTGGTACAACCGAGCGATTGACAAGGGCGCATTCATGGTTCCCAAAGAAGAAGGTGTTTCGGTCGTTTATGGAGGTGCGCTGTGGCTCGGAGGTATCAGCCCTGACCAACAGCTTAAACTCGCGGCCGTGCGGTACCGCAATGTTGGAAATGATTTTTGGCCTGGACCACTGACGAATTCTGGAGCAGCAGAAGTTGACCCTGCCACGTGTGAGCAATACGATCGTTTTGCCATATCCCAGCGCGCAGACGCCATGCGCCATCGCCAGTACTTTGATTGCGCTGTGGACCCGGAGTGTGACATGGAGGAGCAATTTCCCAATGGATATACCATCCCGTCCTACTTTTTTGACTACCCCGCCCACGGAAATGTCAGCTTGAATCAGGACTACTACTTGGCTCCTTTCAAGGACTACGACGGAAATGGATTTTATGACCCCGCCTCAGGGGATTATCCGTGGTACGACTTTCTGCAAGAAATTGACTGTGCTGAACGCCGTCGAGAAGATCAAGTTCCGCTGTACGGGGACCAAACCTACTACTGGATTTTCAATGATAAAGGCAACATTCACAGCGAATCTCAAGGAGAGCCGATCGGAATGGAAATCCGCGCCCAAGCATTTGCCTTCTCCACCAATGATGAGGTCAATAACATGCAGTTTTATAACTACGTGTTGATCAACCAAGGCACGCAGACCCTCACGGATACGTATTTCGCTCAATGGGTCGATTGCGACCTCGGTGGGCACGTTGATGATTACGTGGGCGTGGATGTTCGCCGCGGCTTGGGGTACAGTTACAACGGGGATGCATTTGATGAAGCCACGAGCTATTCCATCGGATATGGATCGAATCCGCCGGCGATGGGAGTTGACTTTTTTGAAGGACCGTATCAAGATTCGGACTCCATTGACAATCCGCTCACCAATGTGTTCACAGACGCGATTGACTCGCTTGGGATTCCGTACCGGGGCATTGGCATTGGGTACGGTGATGGAATCGTCGACAATGAGCGTTATGGCATGCGGAAGTTCATTTATTACAATTGGAATTTTGGCATCAACGGTCAGCCGACCTTGGCTGCGCAGTACTACAATTACATGCGTGGATTTTGGAAAAATGGTCAGCGCATGGCCTACGGCGGAGATGGACTTACTGCAGCAACAGGAGCCAATTTGGAAATCCCTGCGGACTATATGTTCCCTGGCGATACAGATCCCAATAAGTGGGGCACATTCGGTATTCCGGTGGATCCGTGGACGGAAGTCGGAGCAGGCAATCCACCGGGCGATCGCTTGTTTTTGCAATCCGCCGGGCCATTCACCCTCGAACCGGGTGATTACAA
>DBBR01000081.1 GCA_002292325.1 Flavobacteriales bacterium UBA979
TGGCAATCCGCCGATATTGAATTGAGGCGTTTGAGCGGAGAATGGGCAATGGATTTGAAGGAAAAGCAGTTCTAAACTCATCGGCAATGGCACGCAACAAGAAAATCCTCATCATCAGCTATTATTGGCCTCCGGCGGGAGGACCGGGAGTTCAAAGATGGCTCAAGATGTCCTGGTATTTGGCGGAGCTTGGATGTGACATAACCGTCTTGAGTATTGACCCGGATCATGCCAATTTTCCACATCGAGATGAATCGCTGTCGGATGAAGTTCATCCTTCAATCAAGGTGCACCGCACCAAGGCGTTTAATCCCTACGGTCTGCTGCAGAGGATAACGGGCAAGAAAGGAGCCTCTCAGGCAAGTTTTTCAATTCCGAAAACAGGTCGTCTGAAATTTAAGATACTGGCTTTCTTTCGCAGTCATTTGTTCATTCCTGATCCGCGAAAGGGGTGGAATGCTCATGCATACAAAAGAGCTGCAGAGTTGATGCGTGAGACAAATTTTGACCATTTAATTACGACAAGTCCGCCTCATTCGTCACAGTTGATTGGTCGCAGGCTAAAACGCGAATTTGGAGTTCATTGGATTGCAGACTTTCGAGATCCTTGGACGGAGATATTTTTTTACAACGACGTTGGTCACAGCTGGATTTCGCGGAGGATTGACAGGGCTTATGAGAAAAGCGTAATGTTCGAGTCCGACATGATATTTGTCGTGACTTATGGAATGAAGACGCTTTTTCAAAACAAACTGCAGGGATGGAACGCGCCAAATGTCGCGGACAAAGTGAAGGTCTTGACCAATGGATATGATGAGCGGGACTTTGCTCAATTACGACCGAAGCAGGAATCCAGTACATTCAGATTGGTCATGACCGGCACACTTTCAACGCTCTATAATTATGAGGTTGTGTTCGATGTTCTGGGTGAGTTAGGTGCAGCAGGGTTGGAATTTGCCGTTGATGTCTATGGACGGGTCCCTCACGATGTCCAACAACACATTCTTACTTTATGCAGTCGAGTTGCTTTTCACGGAGATGTGAGCCATGCTCAGATCAATCAGATTCAGGTGGACTCCGAGTTGTTGCTACTCTTTTTACCAGACACTCCAGACTACTATTTGTTGCTGCCGGGCAAATTGTTTGAGTATCTGAGGGCAGGAACTGAAATTCTAATCTTGGGACCGAATGATGGTGATGCAGCACGGGTAATTTCGCAATGCGCTGCAGGGACGTCGATTGAAAAGGCTGAAAAGGAGAAAATCAAGCATTTCTTGAAGGAGGCTATTTCAGACCATCAAGCAGGAATTCGTAAGCGCCCCGTGAACGCCTCAGAAATCCAGGTGTTTTCTCGAGCTGCAGTGGCCAAGCAGGTATTAGAATACCTCGACTGACCTCATTCGTACTGATTGAAAACTTCGTGGCCGCCCTCTTTGAGGAGCTTTTTACGCTCGAACAACTCGATGTCGCTTTTGACCATCTCACTGCATAATTGTTCGAGGGTGGAAGTAGGCTCCCATCCTAGTACACGCTTTGCTTTCGAGGCATCGCCGACCAACAATTCCACCTCCGCAGGACGGAAGTATCGGGGATCGACACTGACCAATACTTGGCCTGTCTCTTTGCAAATTCCTTTTTCATCAACTCCTTGGCCCTTCCACTCGAGTTCGCGTCCAACCTCAGCAAATGACATGTTGACGAAATCGCGAATCGCAACGGTCCGTCCCGTTGCCAAAACGTAATCATCCGGTTCGTCTTGTTGGAGCATGCGCCACATGCCTTCTACATAATCTTTGGCGTGTCCCCAATCGCGCTTCGCGTCGAGGTTGCCCAAATACATCTGGTCCAGCAAACCCAAATGGATTTGCGCCACCGCGCGGGTAATCTTCCGGGTCACAAACGTCTCGCCGCGCAAGGGACTTTCGTGGTTGAATAGGATGCCATTGGAAGCGTGCATACCATAGGATTCACGGTAATTTTTCACGATCCAAAAACCATAGAGTTTCGCAACGCCGTATGGGCTTCGTGGGTAAAATGGCGTGGTTTCACTTTGAGGTGTTTCCTGCACCAAGCCGTACAACTCAGAGGTTGACGCTTGGTAGAAGCGGCATTCTTTTTCGATGCCCAAAATGCGGATCGCTTCCAAGATGCGCAGCGTCCCAATTCCATCTGCGTTGGCGGTGTATTCGGGGGTGTCAAAACTCACTTTCACGTGGCTCATGGCGGCCAAGTTGTAGATCTCGTCTGGTTTGACTTCCTGGATGATGCGGATGAGGTTGGTCGAGTCAGTCAAGTCTCCGTAATGGAGTTTCAAGCGCAAGTTTGTTTCATGGGGATCTTGGTACAAGTGGTCGATTCGATCGGTGTTTAAGAGCGACGAGCGCCTTTTGACTCCGTGCACTTCATATCCCTTTTCCAAAAGCAACTCCGTTAAATAAGCTCCATCTTGACCTGTAATACCTGTAACCAATGCCTTCTTCATGGTGTTGTTGCTATTTCCGGAAATGTACAAAATCAATGAATAGGGTCAAGTCAAATCAATTTCTTGATTTTCGACCAGTCGCTTGTAGGCTCCCCCGCTCGCTAACAAGTCTTCGTGAGTTCCAATTTCTTGAACCACTCCATTGGCCAATACGGCAATTTGATCGGCGTTTTTGATGGTGCTCAACCGGTGGGCAATGATGAGGCTGCTTCGGTCTTGCATGAGCGCTTCCAATGCAATTTGCACCTCCTTTTCACTCGTGGCGTCTAGGGCGCTTGTGGCTTCATCCAAAATGAGGATATCCGGATCCCTCAAAATGGCCCGGGCGATGGCAATTCGCTGACGTTGACCGCCAGAAAGCTGCACACCGCGCTCGCCGACGACGGTATCGAATCCGTCGGGGAAGCTCTCGATGAAGTCAAGAGCATTGGCTTTTTGAGCCGCAGACCGAATTGCTTCTTCGGTTGCATCGGTTTGACCGTAGGCGATGTTGCTTCGGATGTCGCCCCCAAACAAGATGACTTCCTGCGGAACGAAGGCCATGCGCTTGCGCAACGCTGTGAGTGGAAAATCCGGGAGGGCTCGGTCATCGATGAGGATTTGCCCATCAACGGGGTCGTGAAACCGCAAAAGCAAGGCGGCAACAGTGGACTTTCCGGCGCCTGAAGGACCGACCAAGGCGAGCCGTTTGCCCGGCTCTATGCGCAGGTTTAATCCAGAAAGCACCTGCACGTCCTCCCGATTGGGGTAGTGAAATTGGACGTTTTGGAACTGAACGTCCCCTTTGAGATTCAAGGGTGAGATGAGCCCATCAACTTCCGTGACCACATCTTCGCGCACTTCGCCCATCAATTCCATGAGGCTTTCAATGGCCCCAAGCCCGCGCTGCAGCGCTGAAAACTGAGCCGCTATGCCACCGATGGATCCTGCAACCAATCCGGTCATAAGGAGAAACGTAAAAAAATGCTCGCTGGCCAATCCCCCCGTGACCATCAATTCGGCCCCTTTAAAAATCACCAGGGTAATGGCCCCAAAAATGAACAGGATGATAAACGAAGCAAAGGCACCTCGCCAGATGGCTCCTTTCATGGCGAGTGCCCGAATATCCCGAATGCTGCCGAGGTAACGCAAGACTTCCCATGCTTCATTGGCAAAGCTCTTCACGCTGATGATTCCAGTGAGCGTTTCTTGAACGATGGTATTTGATTCCGCTACTTGATCTTGGGTGCGCTTCGAGAGTTTCCGAATGAAACGTCCAAAAAGAATAGCTGCAATAATCATTACGGGCAGCGTAATCAACATCAAGAGGGTCAGCGTTACCGAGAAATACAACAGAGCTAAAATGCCTCCGACGATGATGATGATCTGACGAAGCAACTCAGCCAAGGTGGTCGTGAAAACGTCTTGAATCGATGTGATGTCGGCTGAAACTCGGCTGTTGAGGTCGCCCACACGTCGCGTATCAAAGAAGCGCATGGGCATGCTGACGATCGCCTCAAACGCATCCCTTCGCATCGCGAGCATCATATCTTCCGTCATTTTGGCGAACAGCAACACCCGGCCAAAGCTCAGCACAGCCTGGACGCTTAGTACCGCTAGGATGAGCCAGCCGATTTGAGTCAGATTGCTCATGTCAATTTGAAGCATGGCCAGAGGAGACTCCAATTCGGTCTCTTCTCCCGTGGAAGCACCGACACCACCCAACTGACCCCAGAGACGCGTGACCAATAACGTGAGAACACCGCTGAGGCTGATGATGACCACGCCGGCAGCATAGCCCCAGGCATGTGGACGGAGGTAATGGCCCATTTTTTTGACCGTTCCCCAATTCTTCCAATTGAACTTCCTTTCCGCTTCGTCTTTTGCCTCCATGTACTGCAAAATTACGCGTACTCGAACGCAAAGGGTCGTTCAGGAGTGGAATTTTTTGGCTTTGTCGCATCTTTGCCAATAGTTTCTTGCCATTGAGTTTGGTGGCACGAATTCTGTGTCTATCTTTGCCGTCCCTAAAACGGGCGGAGTTCTTCGGAGCTCATGAAAATTGAATTGCTATGAAAAGGACCTTCCAACCTTCTGTACGTAAGCGACGAAACAAACACGGTTTCCGCAAGCGCATGTCTTCTGCTAACGGACGAAATGTCCTCAGTTCACGTCGGGCCAAAGGCCGAAAGAAGTTGTCAGTCAGCTCTGAGCGACGGCACAAAGGCATTGAGCGTTAAGCTGCCACACTGAATAGAACCGCCTTCGCGCGGACATGATACACAAAAGGAGTCCCTCGGGGCTCCTTTTGTGTTTTCAAGATTTCTTAAAAATTCAAGTGAGTGCAACGGGACCGCACACGGCCCAAAACTGCATGAGCGTGTTCTTCTCATCCGTCTCCTCTATCCTCCAGGCTCGATACAAGCCCTTCACATCGCGAATCAACCCGTCGATTCCTCGATCGATGGCGGCCGAATCTCCAATCCAAGTGACGTGCAAATCTTCCCGGAAGTTCAATGAAGGTCCGAATGCCTTGAACATGCTCTCTTTCACGCACCAAATAGCGCACAACCCGTCTGTGTTTTCCCCAGCCGACAAGCGTTCTTCAGGGCTTAGAAATCGCTCCGAGACTTTTTGCAATTGAGGCCGAAGGGATTCAATGTCGCAGCCCACCGGAGCTTCCGATAATGCGACTGCGGCCCAACAATGCTGGCCATGTGAATGGTGGGCAATGCTCAAGAAGAGGTGGGGATCGTTCGTGAATTGCGGTTTTCCGTTGGCGTCGTGAATGACGGAACGAGTCGGAGATTTCCCAACGGAATCAGAGGTCATGTGACCAAGAACAAGATCAACCGCTCGATGCTCCAACTGGCGATGAAACGGCAAAGCCGCAACGTTGCGCTGTGGAAACCGTGTTTGATTTTCGGCCCATTCCATCATCTCCTGGGGTGCAGCTGTGAATGCCCCAACAGTAAATGAAGGAGCCAAACTTTCCAAAATGACTTTAAAATTGGGCATTGATGTCCTTTTGACGGGTGCGAAGCTAATGGGGATTGTCGTAATTTCGCACCTCGAAATCAAAGTGTTATGAGTACAACAATGACAACGGAATACTTGCCGTACAAAGTAAAGGACATCAGCTTAGCTGAGTGGGGTCGAAAGGAAATTCGATTGGCCGAAGCAGAAATGCCAGGACTTATGGCCTTGCGAGCGAAGTATGCAAACGAAAAACCATTGGCAGGATCTCGCGTTGCGGGCTGTCTGCACATGACCATTCAAACGGCTGTGCTCATTGAGACATTGGTGGATTTGGGGGCAGATGTGACCTGGTCTTCTTGCAATATCTTTTCTACACAAGATCACGCAGCTGCAGCCATTGCTGCGGCAGGCATTCCAGTCTATGCATGGAAGGGAATGACCGAAGACGAGTTTGAGTGGTGCATCCGTCAGACGTTGTTCTTTGGAGCTGATCGCAAACCGTTGAACCTAATTTTGGATGACGGAGGGGATTTGACCAACATGGTTTTGGACGAATTCCCCGAGTTGGCCGATGGCATCAAGGGTTTGTCTGAAGAGACAACGACAGGCGTTCTCCGTTTGTACGATCGGATGAAGGCGGGAACACTTCCCATGCCAGCGATCAATGTCAACGACTCAGTGACGAAGTCGAAATTTGATAACAAATACGGCTGCCGTGAATCAGCTGTGGATGCGATTCGACGAGCGACGGACGTGATGATGGCAGGAAAGGTGGCTGTCGTAGCCGGATATGGAGACGTAGGCAAAGGCACAGCAGAATCGCTCCGGAATGCGGGATGCCGCGTAATGGTGACAGAAATCGACCCCATTTGCGCGTTGCAAGCGGCGATGGACGGATATGAAGTGAAGCGCATGTCCGATGCTGTGAAAGAAGCAGACATCGTTTGCACGGCAACAGGCAACAAGGACATCATTCGCGGAGAGCACTTTGAAGCCTTGAAAGACAAAGCGATTGTCTGTAACATCGGTCATTTCGATAACGAAATTGATGTGGCCTGGTTGAATAACAACCACGGAAGCACCAAGGATACGATCAAGCCGCAAGTGGACTTGTACAATGTGAACGGCAACGATATCATTTTGCTGGCTGAAGGACGATTGGTCAACTTGGGTTGTGCGACAGGCCATCCAAGTTTCGTGATGTCGAATTCTTTCACGAACCAAGTTTTGGCGCAGTTGGAGCTTTGGAACAATGCAGGGGCCTACAAGAATGAAGTGGTCACCTTGCCGAAGCATTTGGACGAGGAAGTAGCTCGTCTGCATTTGGATAAAATCAACGTGGAATTGGAGACGTTGACCCAAGATCAAGCCGATTACATTGGGGTTCCGGTGAACGGACCTTTCAAATCAGATTTGTACCGATACTGATCCAACCCATGCGTTGGATCCAAACATTGCGCGAATTCGTCCGGTCACAGCCGGACGTTTTCCGTTTTTTGGTGTTTGGTTTTGGCGGGTACATCGTCTGGCATCTTTCATATGAGGCGTATTTAAAACCCGCGACCTTGCTCGATGAGTACATCACGCAGAATTTGATTGTCGTTACGGAATGGCTCATGGACTTCTTGGGCTACGATCCGCTGGCGTTTTTTCAGCAGAATGATGGTGTATTTCGTTACAGAGTCGGGATTCGAGGTGCGCAAGGTGTGATGGTGGGCCCGTCATGTGATGGGGTGGTGCTCTTCGCCTTATTCGCCATTTTCATTCTCTCCTTTCCTGGTCGGTGGCTCCGAAAACTTTGGTTTATCCCACTGGGCATCGCAGCGATCCATGCGGCGAATATTCTGCGGATTGTGAGCTTGTTGTTTATTCAGCTGTACTTCGGTGAAGAAGCCTTGAAATTTAATCACGACTACACCTTCACCGTGTTTGTGTACAGCATCATTTTTGCCCTTTGGTACGGGTACACGGCAGGAGCAGGTATTCGGAGGGGCAAAGAACAATCAAAAGCACCATGAGCGCTCTCGCTTATAAACCCATTCTGCCTCGAAAGCGGCCGCTGTGGTTGTTGGTTTTGGGTGTGATGCTCTTCTTCGGATTCCATCAAGAGCGTGCAAAAATTCAATTGAATCACTACATCGACGTGATGCAAAAAAACCCGGAATTGCAGGAAATGTCGGAAGGTTCCCGTGCGACGTGGTGGGCGGCTCATCCGCAACCCAAGCGCATACATTATTACGTCATGGAATCTACTTGGGGTGGGTTTCATCCGCATTCCATAGGGGAGTTGATCTGGATGAAGTGGGCGTTGAGCGCCGTCATCCTCCTGGTGTTCTTTGGCCTCGATGCGCTCTTTTTGCGCACGACGGGTCACTTTGAACGGTGGCCATGGCTCATCGTGATGTACGGGCTGGCGGGTGCCATCATGGTGGTGTTTATTGTGCTCGTCCCCGGGAAATCAGGCTACAGTGTGGCGCATGAATTTTTGGCTTTTCTGCAATCACCGCTTCCATCGCTGTTGATTGTGTTGGTGCCTTCGTTGCTCGAGCGCATGCGGCCGCCATCGACTCCGCTTAGGGATTGAATACGGTCAATATGGGATCATTCCACTGCGTGGCATAGCGGTGCAGGGGATAAACAGCATCTCCAGAGATCACCGAACCATCGATAATGAGCCACTCGGAATTGCTGCAAGGATCCGTGATGATCAATCCGTCCTCGCTCACTTCAACTTGGCAGCCCTCGGGAATGTCCGTGGTTGCGTGCCGATCTAAAGCCACGAACTGGTCCAGCGTGTACCTGTACAAGATGATGCCTTTGGAACCTCCAGTGACCGTGACGTGTCCGCTCGGCACCGTGAGATTGATGTAGGCCGGAAGGTTGACGTTGACGGAAAAATCTACGGGCACATAGGGAATGAACTGTTCAGGGTCATTGCACCTTGATTGCGTTAAGAATGCAGTGAGCAGCACGAACATGACCCCGTAAAATCCATTTGGGCGTTTCATGCTTTTTGGGACTTACGGAGACCCAGCGGGTCCTTTGGGGTTCCTGCAATGAACTCTTTCAGGTAGCGAGGCGTGAAATACGCGACATCTTCAAATTGCTGTGCTTCATAAGCTGCCATCGCAGGGAGAAGCATGTACTTGGCTTGCGGATGATCGGGAATGAATTTCCAGTGATCCGCTTGACCTGATAGCAAGCGTTCAGTTTTCAAAGCTGCATCGCCGATGATGCAAGCGTTTGACGTCGACGTTTCAGGAAACAATGCTCTCAACGGTTGATTGGCATCCAGGATCAAGGCGCGGGTTTCGTCCAGGGGTTCCCATATTTGATTCGTTCGTCGGAATGACTGGGTATAGACCTCATCTCGCCGGGCGTCCATGACGGAGACTGCGGAAGTCACTTCAATAGGACAGGCGTAAGACTGGATTTCGAGGCTATTGATGGCAATGAGAGGAATGTTACGGGCGTGGCAAATGCCTTTGGCGGTTGAGACACCGATTCGAAGGCCTGTGTAGCTCCCAGGACCTGCGCATGTGGCGACGGCATCCAATTCGTCAATCTTCCGATTTGTTTGTTGGAATGCGCGATCAATCATCGGCAAGAGCTCTGAGGCATGGACGTAATGATCTTGAAGAGCTTGATCTGAATGGAGCAGTCGGTTTCCTTCAAACAAGGCCACGGAGCAAGAAAGGGTCGAAGTTTCTATGCCGAGGATGAGCGGTGTCATTCGTTTGCTGATTCGTTTTCATCCCCTTCTTCAAGAACTTCTATCTCAACCGTATCACCGTTGACCAGGGTGCGTGAAATGCTTTGGTATGGCCCGGTAATGACTCGATCACCTTCAGAAAGACCGGTCAATATTTCAATGTATCGGTTGTCTTGGATACCGGTTGTGACCACGTGCCATTCTGCGATGTCACCTTCGGAAAGAACAAAAACGCCCAATTCGTTTTCATCGTCCATTCCATCTTCGGTTTCTCGGGTGGTAACGGATTGAATGGGGATGGACAAGGCTCCTTTGGCTTCTCGGGTGAGGACATCGACCTTGGCACTCATTCCCGGACGAAAAGGAGACAGCGTCTCAGTTTCATTTTCAAGCAAGCCCGCATAGCTTTCCGGCAGCAATCTGACTTTGACCGAAAAGTTGGTCACTTGGTCCATGGCAAATCCGTTGAGCCCCGCATTCAAGGCGGTATTTCCTATTTCGGTTACCAGGCCTGTGAACGTTTGATCGAGGTAAGCATCCACTTCCACTTCGGCTGCATCGCCCATGCCGACGCGAACGATGTCGCTTTCATTGACTTCAACGTCAACTTCCATAATGGACAAGTCGGAGACTTTCATGACCACTTCCCCTGCAGTAAATCCATTGCCCTGAACGCTTTCACCGCTTTCCTTGACCAAAGCAGTCACCGTTCCGGATTGAGGTGCCGTAAGCGTCGTCCGACTGAGATTATCGCGGGCTTCTTGAACGGAAGCCTCGGCACTGGAAATGGCGAATTCAGCGCTACGTATCGTCTCCCCTGCAGCCGTGAGTGTTGCTTCGGCACTTCGGAAATTGGCTTCGCCCGTGTCATAATCAGCTTGGGAAAGAATGCGATCCTTGAAAAGTTGCTGGGTTCGTTCCCATCCTTTTTGAGCGGCAAAAAACTGCGCGTCAGCTTGTGCATGTTGAGCTTTGGCCGAGGCCAGGTTGGAACGAGCACTGTTGGCAGCAGCTTGAGCGCGGTTCAAAGCTGCCTCATACAAGTCGGGGTTTATTTGCACGAGCAAGTCGCCTTTCTGGACACGATCGCCTTCCTTAACGGGAAGGTTAATAATTTGCCCGCTGACTTCTGCCGTGATGTTGACCTCTGTTTCCGGTTGAATTTTTCCCGATGCTGATACGCGTTCGATGATGGTTCGAACCTGTACCTCCTCAATTTGGACGAGTTCCGCCGATTCTTTGCCACCAAACCATTTTGCGGCGAACAAAAGCGCTACGACGGTCAGTCCGGTGATGATCCAAAATTTCTTGGTGAGTTTCATGCGGGTTGTTTAACGGAAGGTAATAGCCTTGCCCATGTAAAAATCAAGGATCCGACTTTTGAAGGCCAAATCATATTTTGCTCTAAGAGCATTGACGCGTGCATTGTCAAATAAAGTTCTGGCATCGGCATAATCAATCGCGGTCGCGGCACCCGCCTCGTAACGCTTCTCAGTATTTAGAAAGGCCCGCTCGGCAGCCGTTAAGGCTGACTCTTGGGCAACTGCATTTTGCGAAGCTGCTCGGGCGTCTGCCCAGGCAGATTCAATGCTCGTTGTGAGCGTTTGCCGGGTCTGCTCTAATTGGTATTGGGCACGCAAGGCGTTGACTTCTGCTTGCTCAATGGATGACTTCACGCTGAAGTTGTTGAACAATGGGACACTCATTGAGAAAAACACACTCTGGTTGAAATTCCGATTGAGTTGATCGGAGAAAGGTGTGGTAATGAATTCGAATACTTCTTGCTGTGCAACCAGATCGTACGCCGTCGAATCGTCCACGACAAGTGAGCCCAGCACGAATTCTTCGACAGTGGGGTCACCGTCTATGGTCCTGGATGCTCCGGAATACCCTGTTCCGATGTTGTAGCTTGCAAACAAGCGGGGATAGCGTCCGGTTTTGGCGACGTCCAATCCAATATGTGCATCTTCAACCTGCAATTCTGCTTGGCGAATTTCCGGGAACGAGCCCATGGCGTAGGCGACTGCAGCAGCAGGTGAAGCCGGGAGATTGGCCCGCTCTAAGTCTTCATCAGATGGTCGAATCAATTGGAAATCTTCCGCTTCTGAGGCGGGCAATTGAAGCAATTGGACCAAATTGAGTTTGGCGAGTCCAAGGGCGTTGAAGGTGGAGACGATGTTGGCTTCGTCGGCAGCCAGTTGAGCCTCTACATCGTACAAATCAAATTCAGCAGCAGCTCCTGCCGCTACCATGCTGCGCATGCGATCGACCTGGCGAGCAGTCGCTTGTCGGTTGTATTCAGCGACCCGCACAAACTCCTCCTGGAACAGAACGTTCAAGAATGCACCAGCAATGGTCAGAACGACGTTGTTTTCGGCGATTTCTTTAGCAGCTGCAGCGGACTGTTCGGCGAGCAAAGCGCGCCGCAAATTGAGGTGATTTTGAAAACCATTGAATAAAACGATTCCAGTCGAAAGGCCGAAGCTATTGGATCGAATAGCCGATGATTCCACAAATTGGTTTGTGAAGGGATCAATGGTTCGGCCGAAGTTGTATCCATGCGACATGTTGCCGTTGAGGTTTGGAAGAAAAGCTCCACGGGCTGATTGTGTCCCAATCGTGGCGCTGGTTTCACCCAATTCGCCGAGTTTGATCTGGAGGTTGTGTTCGAAGGCATGGTCCAGGCAACTTTGGAGGCTCCATGCTTGCTGCTGAGCGCAAACGGTTTTAGTTTCTCCCAGACTCAAAAAGACGCAGGCGAGCAGGAGTGACAAACGGACAGGAAGGGTGGCATTCAATTCGGGCATGCACAAAATTAACGCAATGCTTCTGTTCCTGAACGATTTATCAGTAATTGGTAACCCGGATGGAAATTCTTCGGTTGGCGTCGACCTCTTCGGGAGTTTTTGGTGAGGGGTAAAGTAACGCGTTCAATTCACGTGCTTCGACGGTAAGGCGTCTGGAGGCCACTCCTGAGCTGACAAGGTATTCGAAGACAGCACGGGCGCGGTCCCGGCTGAAACGCTCGCTCGCTTTCAGGCTTTGATCTGTGCCTTCATACCCTATGATTGCAAGTGCCAAGGTGGGGTTGACATGGATGAATTCGAGCAAAGCTTCCAAAGCGGGCACCGAGGTAAAATATAAGTCTTGGGTGCCGGGCATGAATTCTATCGCAGGGAGTGAGGTTTCCAAACCCACTTCCAAGGGTTGCAGTTGAACGGTGTCATGTGCGACTGTTGGGTCAGCAAAAATGAAATCGGCAAAAAGCATGTAGGTGGGTTCAACACAAATCCGACTGTACCTGCGGTAAGGCTCTAGCCTGAGTAGGGTATCCTTGTTGACCTGTAATTTGATCGGTTTACGGGGGTTGATGCCCTCGACCGTCAATTCCACGCGCAGTAGGGCGTTGGTGGAGTGGTCAGCCACAGTCCATGTTTGTTCGACAGGATCTTCTGTGATGCTAGCACCGTCGAGCCAAGGGCTTCTTTCGACAACAAATTGAGCGTGGAACTCTTCGGTTGCGGCGCAACCTAGCGCGATGAAGAGGATGATCCGAATGAGGTTGGTATCGCGCAGCAAGGGGATCAATTTCTTCGGTTAAGTGCTAGCTTTTTGCTTCCTATAAATTACGAAGAAAAGTGCAGATAACAAAATGTACGGAACGGCCATGAGATACAAAATCCCACGGTTTAATCCTGCACCAAGCCCACCATCTTCAGCGCTGTCTTCGGCCACGGCTCTGCACATCACACATTGACCCCACGCATCATGTGCCCAAAAGAGCAGGCCCAAAAGCACGAATATGGAAATAAATTGCCGGTAGCGCATGGAATTCTCATTAACAGATTCAGTGGGGATAATAAGGCGAAATCATCCAATATACGATGACTCCTGTGGCAGTGACGTACAACCAAATGGGCCAGGTAATTCGCGCTAGTTTTCGGTGCTTCTCAACTTGCATACCCAATCCTCGGACGTAAGTGAAGAGCACCAATGGAATGATACCCGTAGACAAGATGATGTGCGAAATCAGGATGAACAAGTAGACCGTGCGGATTCCTCCTTCTCCGCCAAATTTCGTTGATTCTGTTGTCAAATGGAATGCGACATAGCTCAGTAAGAACAGTACGCTCAGTGCCAATGCTGACGTCGTAAATGCACGATGTACTCGGATGTTCTTGTTTTTGATGGCGATGAAAGCAGCGATTAAGCAACAGAATGCTGTGCCGTTAAAAAGGGCATTCAACTTGGGAAGTACATACAATGACGCTCGTGTCTCTTCTGAGAGGCTTTCCACGGGGGGAATCAGAAACAGCAGTGCAACGGCAATTGGAATTACCACAGCCATTGTCCAAATGAAGCGCCTTACATTACGTTCGTTGTTCATCATGTTTCATTCGTTGGTGGCCCAAAGTTGTTGGGCATCTTGTAATATTTGGTCAACCTCTTCCGTATCCGTTCCATCATAGTATCCGCGGATTCGGCCCGATTGATCGACGAGGGTGAAGACGTCGCTGTGAAAGATTCCACCTGCTGCGGTGTCACTTTCAATGGCGGTGAGAAAATAGCCTGCGCGAGCCAAGTCGAACAGGTCTTCTTTTTCACCGGTTAGGAATTTCCAGATTCGTGGATCTTGCCCTAGACGCATCCCATATTGGGAAAGTTGCTCTGGGCGGTCGAATTCGGGATCAACAGAATGACTGAGCAAGCGAATGGCGTCTTTCAATCCTCGTTGTTCAATACCGGTTTGCAATCGAGCCATTTGGCTGGACATGATGGGGCAGATGGTGGGACATCGGGTGAAGAAGAAATCGACAATTCGGATTTGCCCTAGACAATTTCGGTGTGAAAACTCCAAACTGTCTTCATCGAGCAAGGCAAAAGGAGGCACCGTGTGCCCTTCAGGCCCAAGGACGGGCAAGGGCGGTAATTCAGTCAATGCTTCGCGAATTTTTCGCTTTTCGTAGGCAGCTTCATCCATTTCTTTTTGCAGGAGAGCGATGTCCTCCACTGCATCCTTGATCGCATCTTCGGATGCAGCATGGTAAACACCGCGCAGGTAACCTTCGTCATCGACGAGCCACAGGGTGGCAATGTTATTGGGCTCACTCGGATCACGCTCAATCATGAAGGAAGCGGCAATGACATCATCGATTTGAGATTGATTCCCGGTCAAAAACTGCCATTTCCCTTTAAAGCCATTGTAGCGGGTATTGCGTTCAACATATTCTGCAAGGACTTCGGGCGTGTCGTGTTCGGTGTCTAAGGTGAAACAAACGGTGGTGATATCGCTTTCATCTCGGTACCGAAAATTAGGCCAAAGCAATTGTTTGGTCATCTGTGCAACGTGCGGAGCATTGGTGGCGAAGAAAGCGGCCAACCAAACTTGACCTTCAAGCGCTGACGATTCGAAAGGCTCGCCGTTGTGATTGATCAGCGTAAAAGGCTCGACACGCTGTGCACCTTCCTTAGTGCCTTCGACCGGTCCTTCTTCGGTGAAATAAGGAAGGGTATTGAAGTGGTGTTCTCCATCGATTCCCAGCACCAGAAGGCCAATTAAAGGCAAGGCAAACATGATCCCTGAAAGGACCGCATATTTTTTAAATGTAGTGGCGAGCGTCGATTTCACGACATTAAAACCGCTGAGCGGACACGAAGTTCACTCCCAGAGCAAGTCATACCGGTGCGTTAATGGAAGTTATTGAAGGACATAAGGTGTCCGAACCCTTCCGTTATCGCAATGAATAGTAAGTATCCAATGAACAACATATACGGAGCCAATACGACTTTTTTCAGGTTGCTTCGCTCATCCCCCAGGTGCATAAATACCAGAACGATGTAAGCAGCTTTCACAATTGTGAGGACAATGAAAGTCCATTTGATCATGGACCAAGTGAACGTCTCAGAGCGCTTGAAGAAGACTCCCATGAAGACTTCGACCGTTGTTAAAAGGGTCAGGATCACCGTTACCTTCCAAATATTCTTTCGAATTTTCACTCCATCTTCCTCGCTGTGGTGCGCATTGAGTGAGTAGCTGTCGTTAACAATGAGATCGTCTCGTTCCATGGTATTGAGTTCCTGTGATTGGAGCAGCGGATTAAACCAAGTAGAAGAAGGTGAATACAAAGACCCAGACCAAGTCTACAAAGTGCCAGTAGAGCCCTACTTTTTCTACCATTTCGTAATGCCTTCTTCGCTCAAAGACACCTTGGATGGCCATGATGAAAATGATGATGTTGATCACTACGCCCGAAAAGACGTGAAACCCGTGAAACCCCGTGATGAAGAAGAAGAAATTCGCGTAGGATTGCTGAATGCCGTATTCGTTGTCGTGCATGTTCGCACCAAATGAGAACGTCGATGAACGTGCATTCCACAGTTTCATCGCTTCATCGCCGCTCACGTGCGACTCGTTTTCGATGTACTTATTCAATGTCAATGCGTGCAATTCAGCTTCATGCGAATGTTCGCCGATTTCTACCAATTTCACACCGTGATCACTGTCAACCAGGGAAATGTTTGGGGATCCTTCCAGCCATGGCTCTGCCAAATGACCGAAGTGTTGGTCCATGTAAACGGCATCTCCCTTCGTCAGGTTGAAGGCCTGTCCGTCGTCTGAGGTCACCGACACATTCTCGGCCAACAAAAACGACCCTCCACTGCCGTGAATAAAGTGCGACCACTCCCAAGCTTGAGAACCCAGAAAGAAAAATCCTCCGATGATGGTCAGTCCCATCCAACGTATCACACCGGATTTATCGTTGCGGTGTCCGGACTCAACTGCCAGAACCATGGTGACCGAGGAGACAATGAGGATGAAAGTCATCAATGCGACATAAATCAAGGGGTATTGTCCATCCAATCCCGGAAGTGCTCGGAAGACCTGTTCACCAATGGGCCAGGCGTCCTCGCTGCTGGCTCGGACGAATCCATAGGCCGTTAACAACCCTCCGAACGTCAAAGCGTCCGAAACGAGGAAGTACCACATCATCATCTTCCCATAGCTGACGCTAAATGGAGATTGACCTCCTCCCCACAGTTCTTCTTTCGAAATGGCTTTTGATGCTTCTCCGCCCATGGCTACAATTTGGCCGCAAATTTATGCAATGAAGGCCAATGAAACCACTTTTTCTGCTTCGGAGAAACAATCAAATGGGCAAACGGTTCACGTACTGCCTGGTTTTCAATTCATGAAGAACAAAAACGCGAAGAGGTAAAGCCAAAGCACGCCCATGAAATGCCAGTAAATACTAAGCGATTCCAGGCGAACAACGTCACCGGAGTGAATGGTTCCCAAGGCCACGCGAATGCCGTTCACTACGAGGTACACAAATCCAAACGTGAGGTGCAGAATGTGGACGGCAATCAGTGCCCAGAGGTAGCCCCCTCCTGAGTTGGATGTTCGTGCAACATCTCGTGTGATTGGCCGCACCAATAAATCGTCATTGGCGGCGTAAAACTCTTTGCGCTCAGCGCTGTAAAGGATGGGTTCTCCGTTGCGATGCACTTCATAATCATCACCATAAACGGCTCCACTCTCCATGATGGCTTCAATGCTGTTCCATCGGTAGGCATTCATTCCAGATTCGTGTTCGCTGACGGACCATCCCATTCCCAAATCCGAGAGATTCCTCCATCCTTCTGCCTGGCTTACCGTAAATCCAATGCCCAACGCAAGGGTGAGACCCAGTGCCACGAGTGTTTTGGTTTTTTCATTTTGTCGCATCCATCGAATGCTCAACCAGAGGGTAATGGATGATAAAACGAGCAGCACATTGGACATCCAAAAAGCAGAAGTAGCGAAGGCGTGCACCCAGTATTGCCCCATGTTTGAGACGATATAGGCACTCGTAAATCCTGCAAATAGCATGACGACTGCAAAAACGATGAAGTACATCAACATCTTTTTTGTTCGCTCTCGAACAGCCGGTTCATGGCCTTCGAATACGTCGCGCTTGGTGGTGGGAGTGGCTTCAGACATGCTCCAATTAAATTTTATCGAGTACGTAAGAGATTTGAACGATGGGCAGGTAGGCAAACGACATGAACATCAATTGCCGTGCATATTTGCTGTCGAGTGTCCGGTACAATTTCCATGCTGGGATCAGAAATAAAATGCCGCAAGCGATGGCCACGACAAGTGCGATGTTGCCGACCATCGGAGACCCCGTCGGCAGCGCCCAGGGCAAGAGAGAGGCGGGGATGCAAAACGCTGTATACAGGAGGATTTGCCAGGCACTTTCTCGCGTGCGACCCTCCCGAAACGGCAGCATATGATAGCCTACCTTCTGGTAATCGTCGTGTGCGAGCCAAGCAATGGCCCAAAAGTGAGGAAACTGCCACATGAATTGAACAGCGAACAAGGTGCCAGGTTCAATTCCAAAGTCTCCTGTTGCCGCGACATACCCAATCATGGGTGCAAGGGCCCCTGGGAAGGCCCCGACAAACACGCTCAGTGTGGATTTGCTTTTGAGGGGGGTGTAGATGAATGCATAGCTCACCAGGGCCGCAACACCGAGCCATCCGCTCAATGGATTGAGCGCAAAAAGGCTGGTCAGCCCGATGGCTGCGGCGATTGTGCTGTATAACCAGGCCTGCCAAGTCTGCATCCTGCCCGTGGGCAGCGGCCTTCCTGAGGTACGGTCCATGATGCCGTCTACACGTTTTTCAATGATTTGATTCAATCCATTGGACGCGCCTGTGAGCAGATATCCGCCGACGAGCAGCAACATGAAGCTCTTCAGGTCAAGTGAGTCCACTGCCATAAACCAGCCTAAGATGGCGGACATGACAACGAAAAAACCCAACCGTACTTTGAATAATGCTGCGATGTCTCTCATGCTTTGCTGGGAATTGGAGCGCAAAATTACGCCGCAGCGCGGGATATCACATCACCAATTGCGCTCTTCAAGGACGCGGTTTAACCGGATTCCGATTTCCATACGCCACCAATTGGATTGGATCAGTGAACCGTCCATCCGGTTTTGCATGACGCGGAGAAACAATTGTTGGCCTTCAAGCTGAGGAATTTCGTATCCTAAATCCGCCCAAAAGAGACGTTGATCGACCACGTCCGTTTCACCAGCTCCTTCACCCCCGTCCCACATCAACTCCACACCATAATCTGCTGGTCGTGTGATGTAAGAAAGCAGGGGGTCAGCACCAATGCTGAAGCTGGGGACCTTGTCCAATGCGACCTGTTCATCGACGCCTTGACGGCGTAACACCAATGCGGCATGGGCAGACCACCGGTTTTTGTCCCAACGAACGTGAAGGCGCCCTTCGGCGAAATTGCTTCCGGCAGGGTGAGCGAGGGGTTGGCGATTATGTGTCCATGACTGCGCAGGTGAAGCGTGGGAGTAAGTATAGGGTCTCACGGCGCACCCTTCGAGGACAACGCCCCAAGCTTCATTGCTACTGCGCCATGACGCTGAACCCAACAATCCCCATTTGTTGGCCCACCATTGGTCGGGATTGAAGAGTTCACTGACGACCAGTTCATCCAACATCAATTGGCCATAAAACCGCAGTTGGTCATTTGCCCAAAGCGGAATGTAGGTCAAGGCGGCACCAATGAGTGCATTGTCGGCTGATCCAAGCGCGTATTCGGCTGGTCGAAAAGCGATAACGGGGATGGCATACGCTGCTTCAAATCGTTGGGTATACCCAGAATCGTTGCCCAGCCAGGTCACTCCACCGAATAGGCTTCCCTTCCAACTTGATGAGATATGGGCGTCGATGGTGTGGGCAGCGAGCCAACTGCTTCGCTTGTTCACGTACGTTCCGGGGCTGAACTGGCCAGAACCTGGAAAATCTGGCGGACTGCCTACACTGCGGTGCATCGTCCGAGCGATCAGGTGAGTGTATTCGATTCGCTCAGTCTGTATGTGGATCCGAGCAGAGGGAAGTGGGGCGGCCTGGCGATCCAGCCAGAGTGATCTCCAGCCGTGTCCCCAGTGATGCCGACGGTTGCCTGCTTCAAGGGAAACGGAAGGGCTGACTTGGTAATTTATCGAGCCAACACCGCGGAGCAAGGCATTATCTGTTTGGTTGGGGTTCCATGCCCAGCCCATTCCATCCCATGTCCCCCATTGCCAGGCTTCATTCCAATCGTCCTCCTGCACCCCCGCTACGCGCGAATGCTCTAACATGCCAGAACTGCTCCAGCGGCCCAGCTGCCAGGTCCATGTCATTCCCAATTGCCATCCAACCCCACCTGCAGAGGGCGCACTCAGCCATGGCCCTCGCAACGTTGCTCCCGGGCTGTATTGCAGTGTGCCGTAACCCGAAATTTCCAGTGATTGGGATGTGTCGCGGGCCATGGGACGAGGCCAGATGCTCGGGGATTCAGGTTGCCATGCTCCGATTCTCCATTCGGAATTGAGCGGTTCTTGGCCATGCAAGGAGCCGATGGTAATGACAGTGAATAAAAGGAAACCAATGAAGGAATCGGGCCGAATCATTGCGGCAAGGTACGATTAAGCGACAGCAGATTCGTTTTCGCTTTTCTTTTCTTCGTGTTGGGCCTCTTTGAGCACTCGGTCGCGGTGCTCGGCCAACTTTTGCTCTCCTCTCGTTCTCCATAGAACAGGAAAAAACCAAGCAAAAGCGAAGACAAACAATCCAATGAACATCCCTTCTTCGCCGAGCTTTGGGTAGATGTATGGTTTTGACCAAGCAAGTCCGGTAATAACCAACGTGAAGATGTATACAAAAATAGCCGTTTGTCCGTGGTTCCGATTTGACATCATCAGTCGATGATGCAGGTGATTTCGGTCGGGATGAAACGGAGAAATTCCACGTACGGCTCGCAAGAAAAACACACGCATCGTGTCGACCAGCGGGTATGCCAAAATACTCATCGCAAGAATGGGCTTAGAAAGCTGTGCCCAGGACTCCGGGACGTATTCTTGTGGAGTGTTTATGACTTGTGTGGCCATGGCGTAAGCCACCACGCCAACGAGCAATGAACCACAGTCTCCTAGGAAAATCCGGGCAGGAGTGAAATTGAACACTAAAAATCCCGTCATCGCTCCTGCCATGGTAAATGCCACCAAAGCCATGGTCGGCTGTTCTGTTTGCATCAACCATAAACCAAATGCCGACATGGCAATTATAGTGTATCCTCCAACCAAACCATCGACGCCATCAATGAGGTTCATCGCGTTGACAACAACGATGTAAACAAAAAGGGAGAAAATTGTGGAAAGCCCTTCCGGAAGGGCTTCAACACCAAAAAGACCTCCAAATGAATGGATGCGAAAATCGCCAATCGCCACGAGGAGAAAACCGATGAAGATGTGCACCAAAAGTTTTTTCGCAGCTGAGATTCCGACGATGTCATCTTTCAATCCCATGAAGAAGATAGCGATGCAGCTAGCTGCGAGAACCGATCCAGACTTGAACGTTTCTGGAGAGGGATTATCGCTAAGGGCCATCCAGAAATAGACATTGAAGAAGAGGGCGATGAAAATCATGATTCCACCTACCGTTGGGACACTTTGCCGATGGATTTTTCGGGGGTCTTCCGGCTCATCCATTAATCGTTTTAGTTTGGCAACCTTGATGATGGTAGGCATCCCAAAAAGAACGATAAAAAACCCGGTTATGGCGACTAAAAGCATCATTCGACCGCTAAATTAATGATAAATCTTAAGAATCACGCATTTAATGCAAACAACATGTGCATCATGACCTGTTCATAAGTCGGTTGGAGGTCGGTCACCCGACTACTTCCAACCCAGAATTCCCGCTGCTAACCCCAGCTGAAGCAAGGAATATTCTGGTATTGTGATTGAATTGAGGGGCTCTGTGATGGCCACTTTGCCAGCCGAACCAATGAGATACAGTGGCCATACATCCTGAAGTTTATACTGCAACCGGATGAGCCAGTGATTTGCTTGATCATTCATTTCAACGATTCCAAATGCGTTCCATCGGCCATGAAGAGTGCCTCCGGCTTCGAACCGGAGAGATTGGCGCCAAAGTCCGTGGAGTGAGAGCCCTCCATTCATGATTTCCGCTCGCATCGGGCCGCTGACTCCAGAGTTCAGGTAATCCCAGCAGTCCCGACAATGCGCAGTTGATTGGTGAGCGTATTCGAGGCGGGTTGTCCAGGATTTCCATGCGCCATTCAAACCAATGACCGAGGTAAATGGCCAAATTGCCTGGAAGGAAGGACCGATGGATTTCCTTTTTTGGAATCCCACATCCCACGTTTGCTGCGCATAGAAAACGAGCTTTTGCTCTGAATTGAACCGGTGGTGGTATTGTACCTCGAGTCCCGTCAGTGTGCGGATTGGACGATATGTGGTGCCTGGAAGAAAGCCAACGGACTCCCAACCTTCAGGCACGGTCTGAGTCGTGGTTTCCCAAGCGTGACTTCCCATCCACTGTAAGATGAGGTGATCAGTAGCGAACCATTGGTGGGTTGCAAAAACTGCTCGGGTTCTTTCCAAGAGTGATTCAGCTGTTTCTCCAAGCGGCCCGCGGCGATCCGACATCCAACGTGTAGACCAAATGCTCGTTCGATGTGTTTCACCTGCATGTGACGCACGGGCATAAGGTGCCGGCACGGCCTGTTGAGATAAGAAGGCGCTGGAGCGTCCAGCACCAATGTGGAGCGCATCGATTCCGGCGTCAAGTGACCACTGTCCTTTCTCCCATCCGACCCATCCACGCGTTTGAGAAACGTCAAAGTAGGCCTGTTGTGCTGTGTTGAATGCGTTGTCCTTGCCCAATTTGGACCGGCCCCAACCGGGGATTTGATTTCGAACAGCCCAAAGGCCGAGCAGTGGCTCCGCAACGCCTTGACGTTCCAATAATTCGCCACCGATGTGCCACCGGTTGTCAATGATCGCTTGGAATCGGGCCCCGCGGATGTTGTCCCAGATGGGTTGTGGGTCGGACCCCTCTGCACGGGGCCGGATGGTGCCAACAAAAGATTCGACGACAGGATCGACGACGATGAGGTTGCGCGTGTCGTCACCCTCATTTTCGCGATCAGAGAAATCGAGTAAGTGCTGGCGAATTGTCCGTTTCCACCACGTAGCAGCTTCTGACCGAGGGCTCATTTCCAGCCGAATAGCCGGTGCATGGCCGGTGCTATCAATCTGGTGGAGCGCAGGGGTGGACTGACAAAAGGCGGGGGAAGCGCCGACGAGGCTGAGCCATGCAAATGCTATGCCGCGGGTGAATACGCTCATTCAAAAGGAGCCTTGGACTTCGGAATACACCCGTTCGATGCCATCACGCAGGTCGATTTGTGCCTTCCAGCCGAGTGCATGAATGCGGCTGACATCCATGAGTTTTCGAGGTGTGCCATCAGGCTTGGATGAATCCCACGCCAACCGCCCTGTGTAACCGACCACCTCACAGATCATTTCGGCGAGTGCGCGTATGCTCAAATCTTTGCCTGTTCCCACATTTACCCAGTCCTCTCCATCGTAGGTGTCCATCAAATGCACGCAAGCAATTGCGAGATCGTCCACGTGCAAAAATTCACGCTGCGGTGATCCGGTGCCCCACAAGTTCACTTCGGGTGCCCCGTTCACTTTGGCCGTATGAATTTTGCGAAGGAGCGCCGGCAAGACGTGGCTCGTTTCTAAATCATAATTATCTCCCGGTCCATACAAGTTGGTGGGCATGGCGCTGATGAAATTCGCACCGTATTGGTGCCGGTAAGTTTCACATAGCTTAATACCGGCAATTTTAGCGATGGCATATGGTTCGTTGGTTGGTTCGAGGGGGCCTGTGAGAAGGGCTTCTTCGACCAGCGGTTGCTCGGCCATCTTGGGGTAGATGCACGAGGAGCCAAGAAACAAGAGTTTTTCGACACCGTGCATCCAAGCAGCATGGATGATGTTGGCCTCGATCATCAGATTTTCGTACAGGAACTGCGCGCGGTAGACGTTGTTGGCATGAATGCCTCCCACCTTCGCTGCGGCGAGGTAGACGTGTTGCGGCTTTTCTTGCTCGAAAAAATCAAATACAGCTTGCTGATTGGTGAGGTCGACTTCCGCGCGTGAGCGTGTCAAAATGTTGCGAAACCCCTCTGTTTTTAACTTTCGAACAATTGCAGAGCCGACCATTCCTCGATGTCCAGCAACGTAAATTTTTGTTTCTAAATCCCGTTGGTTTTCACTCATGTCCGAAAGATAATCATGAATATTCAGGGTTCTGCTGATTCGCGAAGCCCATCTCCTATGAAGGTAAAAGCCAAGACCACACTGACAATGAGAGCTCCTGGAGCGATTGCGAGCCATGCGTGACTGCCCGTGATGAGGTGGTAATGTTCTTGGATGATATTGCCCCAACTGGGAAGGGGGATTTGAGCGCCATATCCAAGAAAACTCAAGCCCGACTCAATTAAAATGGCTGCGGCAAAATTAGCCGCCGCAATCACGGTTATAGGACCTGTGGCGTTGGGCAGCATATGTCGGAGCATGATGCGCATGTCGGAATACCCCAATGCTTTGGCAGCTTGAATGAATTCCATCTCCCGTAAGGAAATGAATTGACCCCGGACAACTCGGGCGACATCGACCCACATGGTCAGTCCAATGGCCAAGAAAACCTGCCACAGCCCTTTGCCAAATGCCATGGTGATCGCGAGCACCATTAACAATGTCGGTAAGGTCCAGATGACCTGTATCCACCAACTGATTGCTGCATCGACCCAGCCGCCTCGGTAACCAGCCCATGCTCCGAGTAATATGCCAATGAACAGCGAAATTAAAACAGCGGTGAAGCCCACGCCCAAGCTGATGGCGGCACCTGCCATGAGCCGACTGAGCACATCCCGACCATACCGGTCAGTGCCCAACCAAAATGTTTGGACCCGTTCATCGTCAGCTTCCCAGGTGGCACCAGGCTCCAATAGGGAGCGCTCCAAGTTCTGTGCATTGGCATGCGGACTTGCATCCGGTCGAATGCTTGGTCCCGCGAGCGCAACGAGAACCAACACCGCTATCCAAGTGCTGCTCAGCATGGCAGGCGTGTGGCGCATAAACCGATTGAGCAATGAGGTTGGAACGGAAGTCATGGGAGTCAAGGGTCCTGAAATGGGTTGGTTGTTTCGCATGGAAATTTAAATCGACCTCCCTTTCCATTGGACACGGCCTGCCAGAAGTTGCCACCACGCTCCCCACACCAGCAAGGCATAGCGCAGAGGAAAGAGCAACGCATCCATTCCGTTCATTTTGAGCCCGAATTGTTGACTCGCTCGTCGAATCATCCATCCATCCAGTGCTCCTTTTCCCAACCAGAAAGCCAGTGTTAGTAGCACCCAAGGAGGGGTGTGCATTGTCAAAGACATCCCGATGAGGATTGCGCCAAATGCGTGAAGCACACCCACACGCGCAGCGGTTCGCTTGGTTTCAATGTCTTGTTCGCCGGTTTTTGAGGCCCAACGAGCGCGTTGTTGCCAGAGTGCGCCCCATGAATCCATGGGGATCGTTTGCACACAGGCATCTTTTTTGCCGCACCAACCTATGTGTTTTCCAGATTTCCGCAGAGAATGCAGCGCAAAAGCGTCATCTCCTGAGGCTTGTGCAAGGTTCAAATCATCGACCGGATAATCGGCCGTCGCATATAAACTGTTCGCCCCGCTTCCCATGGCCAAATGACCTGTTGCAACGCCGCCCGAAATCCAGACCATCATGCTGCCGAATTCCAGCGCTTGAAACTGCTCCCATCCTGATTTTGATCGTGGCGCGATTGCAACGCCGCCGAGCACTGCAGCGGACGTTCCTTCTTTGGCGCAATGCATCATGCACGCTGCCCAATTGCCCTGCAACCTTACGTCGGCATCGAGGGTGGCCATCCAGGGAGTGTCGACGATTCGATATCCGGTAATGAGGGCTGCTTTTTTACCCAGTCCGATGGAGTCGATGACCTTCACTCCGAAGGACTCGGCGATGGCACGGGATTCATCCGTGCTATGATCGTCGATGACGACGGTACGCACCGGGACAGATTGTTGACTCAGGTCCTTCAACAGCAGGGTGAGGTTAGTAGCTTCATTCCTGCAGGGAATCAAAACAGTCAACTCCATTTTATCGCTTGGATTCGACAATCCGGTTGCATTTTGGGTTTGTCGACTCCGTCGAATGCACCGGGCAATGAAGAGGGCGTAGTCAAAGAGCAAGGCCGCTCCAATCACGGCAACGAAGGGGAGGGGTCCGTATTCAGACATGGCGTCGGTCGATCAATTGGATGCCACCTCCAATGAAGGCGGGTATGCAGAGATTTACAAGCCAAACAGCAAACGTTGCGATGAGAATGGGAACGGTCCATTCCGGCTCCGGCTGCAACCAGGCGATGATCAATGCCTCACGGACGCCCAATTCGGCCAGGGCAGCGGTTGGTACCACCATGTTTCCAAGGTATACGAGTGCAATGGCTGTCCAAATGCTTCCGTCGACTTCGATGCCCCATGCTCCGAGTGCACAGGCAAATTGACCCGTGAAGACTGCAAAACGAATCCCGCTCAAGATGACTTGTCGGTTCATTTGAAGCCCACTCAGCGGCGTTTTCAACCCTTGGAAGCGATCGGTCAAACGGCGCAGCCGATGGCCTTTTTCCTTTGCGACCCAACGTGGCAAACGCCACCAAACGGCCGCAGCAATGACCAATGCCATGCAACCCAACATACAGGCGACAAGAGGCAGTTGATGGCCATGCGACCAATTCCCGTTGCCCATGGTGGTATTGGCCAGCACAGCGAAGGCACTGATTGTGCCAATGGTCCAGGTCCATCCAGCTTGGGCCCATGCGCCTACCGCCCATGCTCGAGCGCCATCTGCTCTCGCGTGGGCAGGCAACATGGCCACCCGAGCGACGGCATCACCCGTGCGGTTGGGAGTGACCAAGCCAAAAGTCAATCCGGTCAGGACTTCGCGCAGGCTCCGGAACCAGGACTTGCGATCAGAGGCGGTCAAAGCGTGCCACTTGGCTGCTTCGAGCCCGAGGTTCAAGGGCATGCCCAGGATAAACAGCCAGAGAAAAAGGGGATTGACAGGATCACACAACACCTGGAAGGCCTCGGTGTTATGCCACATTTCGTGTTCCATCAGGGTCCATGCAACATAGGCCATCGCCACGGCAGTTATCAGCCATCGGGCGAGCTTTTGCAACATGGAGGTAAAACGCATTTCCAAATGTACCTTCGTCAGACCATGCGGCCAACCTCCTCTAAAAAGTCCACCGAGCAAATCATTTTGGGCATTGATCCAGGAACAACCATTATGGGATATGGCGTGATTCGCGTTGAAGGTAAAAAAGTGGTCTTGGTGGAAATGGGTGCATTGCACCTTTCAAAATACAAGGACCATGCAGTGAAATTGAAGCGAATTTTCGATCGGTGCTCAGCTTTGATCGAGTCGCATGCACCAGATCATTTGGCCGTTGAAGCGCCGTTCTTCGGAAAAAATGTTCAATCCATGTTGAAATTGGGTCGAGCTCAGGGCGTAGCTCTTGCGGCAGCTTTGTCCCGTGATATTCCTGTTTCTGAGTATGCTCCACGGAAGGTGAAGCAATCTGTTACGGGAAGTGGAAGCGCCAGCAAAGAACAAGTAGCGGCGATGGTCGCGCGGACACTTTCGATTCCCATGGCGGATATGCCCAAAGAAATGGATGCTTCGGACGGTTTGGCGGTGGCGTTGTGCCATCATTTTCAACTCGCCTCTCCCCGAATGCAGGCGGGATACAGCGGATGGAAAGCCTTCGTGCAAGACCAGGGTGATCGTGTGATCAAATAATTTTTTGAATAAATGTAACTTTTTCGAATGGGCTGCGTATTCAGTCCTGGAGCATTGCTCTAAAACAGTTTACTTGTTTTTCATTCAACAGGGTAGGGTCATCCATCGGGATGACCCTTCTTTTTTGCGCCACATTTAATTTGGAGGGGATCTAACTCAGCAACGTCTGATCAATGATGCGGGAGATCAAAGCGGTTTTGCTCAGCCCCAGGGCATGGGCTTGCTTGGGGATGATGCTGGCTTCTGAAAAACCCGGTACGGCATTGATTTCAATGACATGCGGTTCTCCATCCAATTCTGACATCATATCAACCCGGGCCAGACCACGCATGTGCGTCGCATTGTAGACTGCGATGGCCAGTTGCTGCAGGCGATTGCGTAAATTTTCTGGAATGTCAGCTGGCGTGATTTCCTCTGATTCACCTTCATACTTTGCGGCGTAATCAAAGAAAGCTCGATCGGTTCGAATCTCCGTAACAGGCAAGGCCATGGGGGTTCCGTCAGCGGACGGAATGACGCCGGAAGTGAATTCGCGCCCGGCCAAAAAGGACTCAACAACGACTCCGCCCATACCGCCAATTGCCTGAGCATCGTGTATGGCAGCGTCCAATTGGTCTTCCGATGTGACTTTGTGGATGCCAATGCTCGATCCGGTCTCATTGGGTTTGACAAAACAAGGAAGCCCAAGGGATTCGATAATTTCGCTTGCTTTCCAACTGCCCTCATGGGGGATTTGGTAGGACCGCGCCACGGCAATGCCATGGGATCTCAATAATTCTGATGTACGGCCTTTGTGAAAGGTCAAAGCCATGGCTTCTGCACTTCCCGTGGTGTGCGGAAATCCGCTGGCCGCTAATTGCGCTTGGAGTTTTCCATCTTCACCGGGAGTGCCGTGCACCATCACGAAAGCTCCGATGTAACCAGCGGCATCTGCCATGAGGTGTTCCAGGGAGGTGGGCCTCCGCTGCCCTTCGGTATCGATGAACCATCCGTCCTCGTTGATGTGCACCAATGTGGGTTGGAAACGGTCCAGGTCGATGTGCTTCATGACCATGTGCGCTGATTTGCGAGAGATGGCCGCTTCGCCCGAATAGCCGCCGGTAAAGACGATGATGGAATGCTTTTTTCCCATGGTTTGAAGACGTTGAACGGGTTGACTGTTGCCGATGGAAAATTAACGTTCCTGTTCTTCAAGTTATTCGGTTGGGGTGGGCTTTCCTTCCACGGCCAATTGTTCACGAATTCGCATCATGCGCTCGATGACTTCCTGTCGGGTTTCACCTGTGATGGTGACATGGCCCATTTTTCGGAAGGGCTTGACCTGTGATTTGCCGTAGAGGTGAGGATGCACACCCTCCGTAGCAAGAGCGGCATCAATGCCCCGGTAATCAGGCAATCCGCGAGCATCCGCAGCTCCAACAACATTGACCATGGCGCCAACGGGGTGGACTGGAGCGGTTGAGCCCAGGGGTAAATCGAGAACAGTCCGCAGATGTTGCTCAAATTGTGATGTGATGTTGGCTTCGATGGTGTGGTGACCGCTGTTGTGAGTCCGTGGAGCGACTTCATTGACCACTATGTGGCCTTCTGTGTCCAAGAATAATTCTACCGCGAGCAAACCTTCGAACTCCATGCATTCGGCAACTTGGATGACGATGCGCTCAGCTGTTTGCGCCTCTTCGATGGAAATGTCTGCTGGTGCGATGAGGTAGTCAACCAAATTGGCAACCGGGTCAAACACCGCTTCAACCACGGGAAAGCACTGGGTTTCGCCCATGCTGTTGCGCGCGACAATCACGCTCAGTTCCTTGTGGATGCGCACGGCCTTCTCGAGTAAACTCGGCGACTGAAACGCTTTACTGGCGTCGGCAACATTTTTCAGGACTTTGACTCCTTTTCCATCGTATCCGCCTTTGCGCATCTTTTGTACAATGGGGAAGCCCATTGCTCCCACTTCATTTGCATCCGCGATCAATTGGAACGGCGATGTAGGGATTCCATGGTCGGCGAAGAATTGTTTTTGGAGTCCCTTGTCCTGGATGATGGCCAGGTGATCAGGCTTGGGAATGACTCGGACACCCTGTGCCTCCAAGCGACGAAGTCCTTCGACGCTGACATTTTCGATTTCAATGGTCAAACAGTCGAGTCCGCTGCCAAATTTTTCCACAGCGTCGGCATCGTTGAGGTCACCTTGCACAAATCGGTGCGTCAAGAATCTGCAAGGGGCATCTGGGCTAGGGTCCATTACCTCTACCCGGGCATCGAAATCCACCGCGGATTGAATCATCATGCGCCCCAATTGTCCCCCGCCTAAGACGCCGAGGCGCAGGGAAGGACCAAAGGATGCGGAGTTTTTTATCTTACTTGCCATACCGCAAAGATATTCTGCCGATTTTAGCACCATGGAATTTTTAGAACAGGTTTTTTTAGGCAACCTTTTAAGTGATTGGGCCATCGCATTGGCTTGGGCATTTGGAGGCGTTGTATTCGGTAAATTAATTTTTCGTTGGATCAGTAACCGCATGCGCAGGGTTGCGGCAAAAACGGCATCGGATCTGGATGATCTGATTTTGGAGAGGATTGAAGGTCCATTGGCCTTGGGTGCCGTTTTATTGGGATTTTGGCTTGGCTATGGCCATCTGCATTTTGGGGAGCAAGTGGACCAGTTCATGGATAATGCATTCTCGGTGTCCATCGCATTGGTGTTGACTTGGATGTTCGCACGGCTCACAGACAGCTTGGTTGGAAGTACACTGACCAAGCGAGGAGAAAAGTCAGATTCTTCGATGCTGGCCCAAATGGCTCCGATTTTGCGGAAAACATCCCGTTCAACTGTGTGGGTGCTTGGCATCATCATGGCCATGACCAACGCAGGATATGATGTCGCGGCCTTGCTTGCAGGCGTTGGAATCGGCGGATTGGCCTTGGGTCTTGCAGCCAAGGATTTTGTCGGTAATATTTTCGGCGGTATTACGGTTTTTATAGACAAACCATTTGTGGTAGGAGACCGTGTGCAAGTTGCTGGCGTGGATGGAATAGTGGCTGAAATTGGGATTCGTTCCACGCGGGTTAACACCTTAGCGGGGCGGATGGTAACGATTCCGAATCACAAATTCACGGACAGCGTGGTTGAAAATGTCACAGCTGAGCCAACACGTAAAGTTCGATTGGAATTGGGGTTGACTTATGATACGACCCCTGAGCGCATGGAAGAAGCTCTCGCGATTGTTCGCAGAATAGTGGAGAAGCACATTGGAACCAAGAACGACACCATCATTTGGTTTAGTGCTTTTGGAGATTTTTCCTTGAAAATTAGTGCGATTTACTACGTTCGAAAAGAAGCGGATGTTTGCTTGACTCCTGGAGCGGTCAACATCGAAGTCTTACGCCAGTTTAAGGAAGCCGGCTTGGATTTCGCCTTCCCAACGCAAACGCTTATCCATCAGGGTCGCCCGGAATAATTTGCTTACATAAATTACCAAGAAATGAATGATTTGGAATCGACCCGGCAGGTGTATGATATGGTCATTTTAGCGAGTGAGGCGCGCTACTGGTATTTTTTAATTGGAAGTACCTTGGCCGGTTTTATAGCGGTGCAGGGCTTCGCCAAGTTTCGATCGGACCAAAAAGAAGGTGTGTTGCGGAATACGGGGTGGATCTTGATCGCCCTGAACTTGGTTCCAACGATTTACGGCCTCTTTAGTTCTGAAGTGGAGCTGTCATTGCATCGGAGTCTTCCGATTCATTTTTGCGCGATCAACGGCTGGTTGATTGCATTGAATTGTTTTTGGAAGAACACGAAAGCCTTTACTTTTTCGACTTTTATGGGGACGATTGGAGGCTTATATGCGATATTGACTCCTCAGCTGACCATTGGTGATGCTCCCGCCATCTTGGCGCACTATTACCTCAATCACACGGCCATTGTCGTGATGCCCATTGTCATGGCACGAACGTATGGTTTTCGTTTTCCCAAGTGGGCCTGGATTTGGACCTATGGCGCAGTAGCGGTGCTCTCCACTGCGGTAGGGGCTTTCAATTGGTATTTGAATACCTATCATCCAGGAGACATCACCGCGAACTACATGTACATGTGGGAAGCCCCGAAAGTGAAGAATCCCTTTTTACAAGGAGCGCCTTGGCCTTGGTACATTTTGCCTTTGCACGCCGCTCTGGTCTTGCATTTGATTGTGATTAATTTTGGCTACCGCTGGGCCTCTCCATTGGAGGAATTGTCTGGTAAGGCGTGGTGGCGACGTCGCCTTATCTAAAGGAGGCGGTTGAGGGTTCGATTGTTTTCAACCCTATTTCCACGGAGCAACGAAATGCGGAAGTCACGAAATACCTTCGTGACATGCGCGCATACCACGATTTACTTGAACACTTGCTTACCCATGGATCGCTGAGAGAGGACCGCACTGGAACGGGCACCATTGGGTGTTTTGGATACCAGATGCGGTTTGATTTGCAAGATGGCTTTCCGGTATTGACGACCAAAAAACTGCACTTGCGTTCCATTGTCCATGAGCTGCTTTGGTTTTTGCAGGGCGATACCAACATCCAATACCTCAAGGATAACGGAGTCAGGATTTGGGATGAGTGGGCGGATGACAAGGGTGATCTGGGACCAGTTTATGGCTATCAATGGCGCAGTTGGCCTAACCCGGATGGGAGTCACACCGATCAAATCACAAAGCTTGTCGATCAAATTCGGACCAATCCGTATTCTCGTCGTCATGTGGTTTCAGCTTGGAACCCCAGTTTCATTGACGATATGGCATTGCCTCCGTGCCATTGCCTTTTCCAATTCCATGTGGAAAACGGACGATTGAATTGCCAGTTGTACCAGCGTTCGGCGGATACTTTTTTGGGAGTGCCGTTCAATATCGCCTCGTATGCGCTGTTGACCATGATGATGGCACAAGTTTGCGATCTCGAACCGGGTGAATTCGTTCATACGTTTGGCGATGTGCACCTGTATACGAATCACGTGGATCAAGCCCGTGAGCAGTTGACCCGAGAGATACGGCCACTGCCAAGTATGTGGATCAACCCCGATGTGAAGGATCTGTTTTCTTTTACGTACGATGACTTTAAGTTACTGAACTACGATCCGCACCCGCACATCAAAGCGGCTGTCTCGGTCTGATTGGTTACGGATGCGCATTTCCCTCATTGTAGCGGTCGCTCAAAATGGTGTTATTGGACGGGACAACGACCTTGTATGGAAGTTGCGCGATGACATGAAGTTTTTCTCTGATCAGACTCGTGGACATGCGGTCTTGACGGGTCGTAAAAATTACGAGTCCATTCCGGAACGATTCAGACCTCTTCCGGGCCGGATGAACATTGTGATCACCCGCAATGAGGCGTATGCAGCCCCAGGAGCTCGGGTGGTTCATTCACTCGATTCGGCGCTGGATGTTGCCAAGGCCGAAGGAGCCGAGGAGGCATTCATCATAGGGGGAGGACAAGTCTATCGGGAGGCGTTGAATCGTTCGGATGTGGAGCGTGTGCTACTGACGCATGTGGAGGCGTCGCCTGAGGGTGATACGTTTTTTGATGTCGCACGCTTGGAAGAAGGCTGGAACGTTCAGCCGTTGAACATGGAGTTTGCTGCCGACGACCGAAATGAACACGCTTTCCACATTGTCGAGTACACCAGGGGGACGGCGAACACGAAAGACCTGAAATGAACGAGGTCTACTTGGGGGTGGAGCACATCACCGACTTGAATGGATACGATCATATGCTTTTCTTGGCTGCACTCGTGGCTTGGGCCAGTTTGGCACATGCCTGGCGTGTCATTGTGCTGGCAACAGCCTTCACCGTAGGGCACAGCGTGACCTTGCTGCTGGCAGGAATGGGATGGGTGCATCCCAACGGCGCATGGATTGAATTTTTGATTCCTGTGACGATTGCGCTGACATCGGTTTGGAATTTGCGGCGTGGTGCTTCATTGGGTGGAAAAAATCCGAAAGCAATGGGGCTGACGTATGCGGTGACCGTGCTGTTCGGGTTGATTCATGGCTTGGGCTTTAGTTCTTTCTTTCGGATGATGCAAGATGAGGGGGATGGAATCGTTTTGCCATTGCTGAGGTTCAATGTCGGAGTGGAGTTGGGACAGTTGCTAATTTTGGCGGTGTGTTTGGCTGTTGCTTCACTTGCCCGTGCAGTGGGCGTAACATCACGAGAACAACAGGTTTTTGTCTGTGCCGTGACAGGCACAGTAGCGGTATTAATGGCGCTTGAACGGGTTCCGTTCTGAAGGACGGGTATTCAATTGGGTTTTCTTCTCAAAAATTTGGACCTGAAGCGGAAGAGATGCCGCTCGGAATCGCATCCCTGTTCTTAACTTGGCGTTATGGTTCGCGCAGGTATGCTCCTTTTCATTCAAATGTATCAACGGCTCTTAAGCCCGTTGCTTGGCTCGAACTGCCGCTTTCAACCGACGTGCTCCTCCTATGCGAAAGAAAGCATCGAAGTGCACGGTCCTTGGCGTGGAGGCTGGCTGGCGATGCGTCGCATTGCTCGCTGTCATCCATGGACTGAACCGGGATACGACCCGGTTCCACCGCCGTCTAACTCTTCACAAGAAAATCCTTGATCCATGCGTTTTCACTCTTTTTTATTCATTGCTCTTGCTGCATGCTTGCTCCTGAGCTGTGGGGAAACTTCTGACAGCCCTTCTCTACAACAAGCCCGGGCCATTCATAGTCAATTGAATGATTTGTCGGGAAAACTGCACGATGCCATGCAAGAATCGCTGGTGGTTCTCGAACGCCAAATGGAATCCAGTTTGCAAGCAGGGGATTCAGCATTGGCTATGCAATTGGCACGGATAGAAAGTCAACTTGGCGAATTGGATGTGCGGTTTCATGATTGGAATGAAACGGTTGTCGGCATTCCGGGGGATGTCTGCGACCACGAGGGCCATGACCACGGCCACGACCATGGAAATGAATTGAGCTTAGAGGGCATGACGGATGCTCAAATCCTGGAGATTCAAGAAGCGCTCATGGTGGAGCTCGCAGCACTTCAGCAACGATATGATTCGATTGAATCCAAACTTTCGCAAGGACTGGCACAATGAGGAATGTCGTTTTCTTTTGCTGCACACTTTGGAGCTGGACGGCCATTATGGCTCAACGCGCACCAGACAATGTTTTGATATTCGATGGCTATGGCCTGAGTTACCAGCCTTGTGAGCCCTCCATTGCGGTTAGCCCGAACAACCCCCAATGGTTGGTAGCCGGTTCAATCCTCGATAACGTCCACATCTCGAAGGACGGCGGTTGGACTTGGAGCTCATCAAAACTCGAATCAAAGTATGGCGTGTTCGGCGATCCGTGTATCGTTGCTTCACCAAAGAAGGACGTTTACTACCTCCACCTATCCAATCCCGATGGGCAAGCTTGGTCGTCTGATGCATTGCTTGATCGCATTGTCATCCAACGTTCGCGCAAGCCGGGTAAACGATGGAACAGCGGCGCAGGCATGGGACTCAATGGCAATAAGGACCAGGATAAGGAGTGGGCAGCGGTCAGTGTGGATGGTTCACAATTGGTCGCATGTTGGACTCAGTTTGATCTCTATGGCAGCCCTGAAATCTCTGACAGCACCGTCATCCTCTGCAGCACATCCAACCGCCGGGCCAAAAAATGGTCGGAACCGGTGCGGATCAACCGCATTGCGGGCGACTGCTTAGACGGCGACTTGACGGTTGAAGGGGCGGTACCGGATATCGCTGCGGACGGAACGATGTATGTTGCGTGGGCACAAGCCGACACCCTTTGGATGGATCGGAGTTCGGATGGAGGGGAAACGTGGCTTGACAACGACTTACGCGTAGCAACGATTGCAGGTGGCTGGGATCAAAAAATTCGAGGCATTGGACGAGCAAATGGGATGCCGGTGACGCGTGTCGACCGCAGTAATGGTCCGCATCGTGGGCGCGTGTATGTCAATTGGACGGACAACCGCAACGGAGAAGACGACAACGACGTGTGGCTGGTGTGGAGCGATGATGGCGGTCAATCCTGGACGGATCCGATTCGCGTCAATGACGATCCGCCCGGGGCACAGCAGTTTTTCACTTGGATGGACGTGGATGACGTCACAGGCCATGTGCATGTCGTGTTTTATGATCGCCGAGAAGCTGCAGCGAAATATCCCGATGTGCGTCTGCGGCCATCATGGAATACAGAGGTCTATGTTGCATCCTCGTATGATGGTGGGGAGAGTTGGGAAAACCTGAAGGTGAGCGAGGAATGGTTCCGACCCAATCCGAAAGGCTTTTTCGGAGATTACAACAACATCAGCGCATACGGCGGAGTGGTTCGTCCGATATGGACCCGCAATGATGATGGCATTCAGAGCATTTGGACCGCCATCCTTGATGGCTACGTAGAGTGATTCCTTGATGGACGTCCTGACGAAAGGTCAAGCCAAGCGAATTCGCTTGGCAACTTCGGCCAGTTGTTCTTGCGTGCGTTCGAGCTTAGGCCGCTCAAAATTGATGTCGCTGACTGATTGAAGAGGGATCAGGTGCACGTGGGCATGTGGGACTTCCAATCCGATGATGGCCACGCCGACGCGCTGACACGGGATGGCACCTTCGATTTGTTTGGCGACATCTCTTGCGAAGACATTGATGCGACTGAGCAATCCATCGTCCAAGTCAAAAAAGTAATCAACTTCCTGCTTAGGGATCACAAGTGTATGCCCATCAGCCAGTGGTTGGATGTCCAAAAAAGCGAGGAACTCTGCGTTTTCCGCGATGCGGTGACACGGGATTTCTCCGGAGACGATTTTACTAAAAATGGAGGCCATGGTCGGTAATTCAGGTTTAACCCCGCGTGATATCCAGAATTTCAAAAGGAATGATGCCCGCGGGTACTTGGACTTCAGCGATGTCACCGATGGCTTTGCCGAGTAAACCTTTTCCGATGGGAGAGTTTACCGATATTTTCTTGAGGGCCAGGTTCGCTTCATTTTCGGCTACCAGGGTGTAACTCACTTCAGCGTTGTTTTTGGTGTTGCGAATTTTGACCGTGCTGAGAATGTAGACCTTGGAATTATCAATTTTGCTATCATCGACCAACCGAGCGTTGGCCAACGTATTTCGCAATTTTGAAATCTTCGCCTCGAGCAATCCTTGCGCCTCCTTGGCGGCGTCATACTCCGCATTTTCGCTCAAGTCTCCCTTGTCACGAGCTTCGGCAATTTGACCTGAAATCTTGGGGCGCTCAACCGTTTCCAAGTGGCGCACCTCGTCTTTGAGGCGCTGCAGGCCTTCTTCTGTAAAGTAGGAAATGTTGGACATGTCCGGGTATTTTTAATTCCAAAATGGCGCTGTTTGGTCAGCGGTCAAAAAAAGAGAAAACCCGATGAATCTCGGGCTTTCTCTTCCTTGGTTGGAGTTACAAAGGTATGAATTTCAGCGTAGAAGCGGTTTTGCTGCTGCAAAGGCTTCTGTGAAATGAGCTAACAATTAGATGGACAAATGAATGCCGATGCTGTGATTCCCGTTGAAAGGATTGGTCGTACGGTAACCGTAATCGATGCCGATGATTGCACCATCAGCCGATGCAGGAAGTCGAACTGTGAAACCAGCAGCGGGACCTGTAAAGGCTGTTGTGATGGTTTCATCTCCACCTAGCCCGTCCTCCCATAGGTAACCGGCTCGAAGTTCGAATATTTCCTTGTAGGCCAATTGGAGTCCACCACCAAATTGATCCTTGGTGAAGGAATTGGAGATGAATTGACCAGTGAACGTTGCATTGAGCATTTCAGACTGATAGAAGTCATAACCAAAACCAATGTTGACGAGGGAAGGAAGCTCGTAGCGTTCGCTGCGTTGCAGCATGGTAAGCGAAGTTGCAGTGCCCTGTGGCGTGGCGGTTACGGTGAGTCCATCTCCTTCAAAACGCATAGGAGCTCCAACGTTCCGCAAAGCAATGCCAAAATTGAGTCGATCACCCGATACATAGCGAATACCGGCGTCAAAGCAGATGCCCGATGAACGAACGTTGGAGATCGATTCACTGACGACGCGCATGGTGATGCCGCCGAAGATGGAGTTCGAAAAGGCCTTGGAATACGTCACACCAATGTTTGAAAAGGCGGGTGAAAATGTGCCAATGCCACCTTCGGGAAGGTTTTCTGTGGTGATTGGGATGTCACCAAACCCCATGGTCATAACCGTCAAGCCGAGTACGCCTCCATCGCCTACCGCCGTTCCGAATCCAATGGCATTCAAAGAGATACCTGATCCGGATAGGTACTGTGTATTGGCAAAACGGAGTTCGTTCTTGTTGATGAAGGCTAAACCTGCAGCGTTGAGAAAGGTTCCTTCTAGACCATTGCATATGGCCATGTTGGTACCCGCCATTCCGTTGGAGGCAGCCCATGGATTGATGAGCAGTTGTCCTGCACCAGCAGAACCTGCTCGGTCAGGGTTCCCTGCGAATGCGACCGTTGAAAGCATCAAGCACGCTGCAACAGCAGCGGATGCGAGGATGGTATGTTTCATGTTCTTCATAGCGAATTCGAGTCTGATCAGAAATTATCCAAATCGGTTGGGCGCATGATGCCGAACCATTTGAGTGTCTTTTCTCCGACGTTGGGGACGTCGATGTGGATGATGTAAACGCCACCCGCGATGGGGACGTTGCGTTCGTTCTTGAGGTCCCAATCCAGTGATGTCAGCGGATCGGCTTTGAAGAATGACCGGACCAGGGTTCCCTGCAGGTTGTAGATGCGCACGGTGCATACTTCGGGCAGGTTGGTCACCTTGACGCGGTTATCGAGCTTACTGGTTTCGTACTGGCTAAATGCGTAATACGGATTGGGCACGATGTTGATGTCGTCGAGGATGCTTATCAGAACGGGATTTTCGTCGGTCTGTGTAGCGACGTCTGACGTGGAGAATCGGTACAACGGATTGTTGAAGTTCTCTGCCACGTCATAGTTCTCTGCATCGAGGGTAGCCGAGCTGTACTTTTCGTACGCTTTGGCCACGCGCAAGCGAATCCGCACATCATTCGGAATGAGTCCGTCTTCAGGCGACAGCATCTCAAAGTCGTCGTTGAGCAACGAAGAGCCGACCCAGGTGCACGCGCGGAATACA
>DBBR01000102.1 GCA_002292325.1 Flavobacteriales bacterium UBA979
TCTTTCTCGGGTGCGGTGAATGCACGCGCCGATTTCTCATGGGACGATCTGCCCATAACCCAGCCGTAAGAACGAAGCTATCATCACAAAGAATGGGTTCCACACACTTCCACTCATCACTACTGGTTACACAGGATCAATTTTTATCGCCTCCGAAAAGTCGACAACTGCACCTTGGAAATCATTTATTAAATACAGAATCAACCCATTGACAAAATGTGCGTCTAGTTAATCGTACAATTCCGACAAATCCTCACAACTCTTCCCGACCTCGCGGTACCAGCACGAGCCGTCTGGCTCCGTCGCATCTGCATCAAAATTGCACGCCTCAGGATCGGTACATCCGAGCACCTCGTTTTCATCACATATTCCGTCACCATCTTTATCGTTGACACAATCCCCTGCACAGGTGAAGCCCGGCTCGGGATACTCGCAAATCAACTCTTCCTCGGTGGCATTTTTATCGAAGTTGCAGGCGGCTTTATCAATGCATCCCAAGATTTCCTGAGAATCGCAAACCCCATCTCCATCCGCATCCTCCTTGCACATTCCACCGCAATCCCGCAGCTCATCATCGTACGTGCAGCTAGCGGCATCATCCATCAAGGCCGCCGGCGTATAATTGCAAGCAGTCATGTCCTTGCAACCGCTCAACTGAAAATTGCGCAAGGATTCCCGCCCTTGTTCATCGAGCGCCACTCGCCACCAGCCCAGGGCGCCAATGGCGATGATCAATCCTGAAACAAGAATAGTCGGAACCAGCCAAGGTCGATCCAGGCGTTCAATGTCTTCGCTACCGCAGTGGATGCAGCGTCCGGTATTGGATTGCGCTTCAAAAACGCGACCGTCACAGTCTTTAGAATTGCATGAATATTCTGCCATAGCTCAATTGTTCGTTTTGCACCTGACTCCGAGCATTTCATTTTTATTCCTTTGCTCGAATCTTCGGTTTGAATAATTATTGGAGTTATAAATAAAAATTGACTCTGCTTCGCGGTAACCATTGGAATATGGCAACCAATATTCGTTACGTCTCATTTTATCTCCGTGAACGTCATACGTGTAAAACGGATTTAGCTTTAGTTTTTTCAAAGCATCTTTAGATTGTCCTGCCTTCAGTGCGCTATTCCAATCCTCTATCGTAGGCACTGACCAGCCAACAGGACAAAGTCGGTGCGTACTTATCGCGTAATAATTGTACACTAAGCCCATAACGGTTGCTTTGACTTGGGCTCCTCTCTTCTTTTTATCGTAAAAGCTAAGCACTGAGCCGTCATTGAGCTTTCTCGTTCTCAAATTTTCAGCAAACCAACATTCACCATTCACTTCCACCACCTCATATATCAATCCATAATAAGTTTCATTTTTGCATTTTTGATTTGTTCCAGATGAGAAGTAACGGCATGACCCATCATCTTTCGTGGCCCAATCATTGAAATTATAGGCTACTCTATCTGTGCAACCATAGACTTCGTCTATGTCACACACCCCATTATTATCGTTGTCTCCATCTATAATCTTTCCCGAACCATCAGTCGACCCGGAGCAGTAATCACACCCTCTTGCGTAGATGCAATTCGTACCGGACTCAGTTGCCATAGAATCGTAATTACACGCTCTGGGGTCCAAACACCCGAAAACTTCTTCAAAATCACAAATACCATCCTGGTCCCGATCCTTCAGGCATTCACCTGCACAATTATATCCAGCGGCAGGGTATGTACACAGACCAGCGGCAGTGCTCGCCTTCGGGTCATAATTGCATGCCTTCCGATCCATACAGCCATAAATTTCTTCAGCATCGCAAACGCCATCGCCATTAGCATCTTGAATACAGTTTCCATTGCAGTCCCGAAGCTTGGTTCCAAATGTGCATTTCTCAGCATCATTGAACAGTGCCGATGCCTCGTAGTTGCAAGCACGTTCATTTTTACAGGCACTCCATCGAATGTTGCCCAGCGAATCTGTTTGAATCCACAGGAAAGAAGACAATACAGCAATAACGAAAAGACACATGATGAGCGGCCGCAACCATGGCCTGTCAATTCTTCGAATCTCCTCGCTACCGCAGTAAATACAGCGTGCGGTATTGGGCTTGGATTCATAAATCCTTCCCTCACACTCCTTCGATTTGCAAGCGTACTCAGGCATCTCCTTACTTAAATGCGACTAATGCCTTGAATTCTTCGTATTCCCTGTCAATGTGTTCACTCCTCTTGAGCAATTTTTTGGAATCCTTCAACTTAGAGACCTCTGGCAACCCATAGTATCTGGTAGAATCTCTGCAAGCTAGGTAGTAGTAAGTCGACCCAAAAAAGTCCTGATATTCCTCCGCTTGCCCTTCTGGAATTCGGACTGGCACAACCATCATTTCTGGAGGGATTCCACACCTCTCGCGAAATGTAGTTTCCAAATTCAATAGACGAATCAGGTCTTCTCGATGAGATTGCGAATGAATACCTAATCTTCTTAATAGAGCTCTTGGACCACCCAGCATAACCGCCCTTGAGTTCCTGAGTGTTAACCACCAGTGTAAGAAAAAACTCAATACCCATAAAAACAGAGCAGGACCGCTCATTTCTGGCTCAGAACTGTAATACGAATTATAGGTTGGTTGGGCGTTAAAACCATTAACGTAGTTCCCAATAAGATTGACCCCCATAATTCCCGCAACAATACCGGCTCCTCCGTCCATTCCTAGTGAACGTGCACGCTTATAAAAGGTAATAATAATCAGATAGAAACCTAGACCCAATAAGGGTATGGTCATCGATTGCAGGATCAAACGTCCTATGTACGTGCCACCGGTGATGTACTCGTCATTGTATGAGAAATACCTCCAAAACTTCGAAGGCTTTTCGTAATTGAATTCATCCGGCTCGTCAGCTTCAATGCGAATACCACCAACTTCCGGTATTTCTGTGGATTCGTTCTCTATGAGATTTTCAGTTGATATAGCCATGGTCTCAATAGGCTCTTCACTCTCGAGTGGAACGAATTCTTCCACCGCTTCATCCCACCCTTCGATATCCTGAGCAGCCTGCCAATGGTTACTCTCATTTCGAACGAGTTCATCACCGTTTACTTGTGATTGCAATTCATGAATTGAAAACGGTCCCCGGAGTTCGCCAGAATCGTAGTAATAGTACATCTTCAAATCATTTTGGATTGCCAACTGTCCACGCATGGCGTTGTATATCAACGCATCCAGACTGAGGGCAGTTTAGCTCGAACCACCAGTCTGAACCACCATCTCTAATTTCAACATATACCATCTGTGTGGGTGATCTTAATACTTCTCTTAAATAGGATGAGGGATCTTCAGGCCGAAATGGATTCAAAACGCTATTCGTCGGCTTATCCAGATTGAACAAAACTTCACGGTTTGCATCAAGCACCACAATGTTGTCCATTTCAGAATAATTGCAGACTTGAAAGCAGAACTCCATACCGGCCTCTCCGAGATCAAAGGCACGGGTGGAATTACCTTCTTTGTTATTGAAAAACTCATCACACCCCACTGTCGGGGCCAGGCGAATGCGACGGGCTTCTTCGTCTCCGGCCAAAATGGACTTTCCTGTGGCTGATATTTTGTTCAGCTCCACGTACGTCGCTTTCTGAGCGTTCGAAACGATGAAGTCCCGGTCATCGGCGACCACCTGAATTTTGCCATTTCCATCCGAGTAACCAGAGAACAGAGACGCCTCGTCACCCGACATGCTCTTCGTGCGAAGTTCCACAAAGGTTCCCGGCAAGGGCACCTGGTTGCCGGCATCGTAGGTTTCAATTTCCAAGCTCACCTCGTGGTCTGGCTCCAACGGCCAATCTTGTGTCCAGTACCACGTCCGGGCGCTCATTGTCGAGCGGGCCGACTCATAGCCCGGCGCCACCGCCTGAAGCGGTGTTGACGGATTGAGCTGGAACAACTTCTTGTAAAACGGACGTTCACCCACCAACAATTCCGCATGGCCGTCACCATCGGATTCGGCGACAAGGCGCTGGCCTTCGAAGTTGTAGTATTCCACTGCGCCGTTGGCGATGGGCTGCTCTGTCTCGGCATCAATGAGTCGAACATCGGGTGTGTATGGCACTCGCCAGAACCCGATTAACGTCAAAAGCAACAGCGCTCCCATCGAAGCAAGCAACCACCACGGGACTGGCGCCTTCAAATGCACAACGTGCTCAGCAATGCCACGATCATGCTCAATCGTGAAGCGCCATTCTCGGCCCCACCACTTGGTTGACAGTTCATATTTGCCCCCATAGGTCAGTTCTCCCAGTTCGGCGTAGCCACGCCCATCCGTTTTGTGCGGGTCGCGCTCCGTTGCACCCGACTCCTTGACTGCGAACGGCAGCAGTTTGATGGGACGCCCCCAAAAACTTTCCCACTTCACCGTCATCGGGCCTGTAGAAGCTGGTGTTGGCGGCTCGGTCGGTGGCTCTAGAGGTTCAGGTGGTTCAGGTGGTTCAGTTGGATCTACATTCTCTAGCCGAAAATCGAGTTCGATCCGGTTCAACCCTTCCTCAATGACGCCCGACTTCAACTCCTTCTTCTCCTCATCAGAAAGCACCGAAATGGACCATATTTCCCCGGCGACCAGGCCATCTATCAATTTCTCACCAGCGGAGAGATTTAATTCTTTATTCAATGCCCCCGATTGGAAGAGCAGTTGTTCCCAACCCTCATCAGCTGGACTGCCATTCCACGATACACGTGCGGCCGCGACAACAGACCACTGATAACGCATTGGCTGTTGCGCCTGTGACTCGACGGTGAATTTCTGCTCGTTGAAATTCTCTTCCTTGACCCATTCACGCGGTGGTTGACTGATGCGAATACTCGTCCCCTTCTGCAGCGTTTTCAAGTCAATCAAACCTTCTGCATTGGTGAATTCTGGGAACGGTTCTTGCGATCCGACTTGAATCATGAGCTTCTTGTTCGCCTGCGGTACATTGGCGGACCCGCTCAATACAAGTGCAGACGTTTCAAAAGACACAATTGGTTCAGGATCGACGTTGGGTATGCTGCTGTCACGTGTTCCCCAGTTGATCAATACAAATGAATGCCCCCCTTCTATTGGAACGACGAGAATGGAACTCACGTCTGGAATGCGTACGAATTTCTTGAATTGCTCCAACCGCTTGTCGCCGTTGGGCATCTTCTCCAAACGCGATTGAATAGCGTGGATGCATTGATTGTAATGCATCTCTGCCACCTTTCGTTCCTCTGCGCCCATGGCAGTTAGAGGGCGGGCATTGGGCAAGGAGCGCTCCGTGTGCCACGTCATCTCGTTTCGGGCACTGCTGAACACAGGACGGGCAAATTCCAGCCCTTCGTTCGGCAGGATTCCAAAAGTTTGATCCAGCGTTTCGAACCGGTGCGCGTGTTGGTGGAATCCGTTCAATTCGGAGACCAGTCCGTTCAAGGAATTGGATGACAACTTAGGCATTGGGCTCCTCCTTTTGCAGTAAATGCTCGGCTGCTCGGCCGGCATGCACCCGTTTCCATCGCGCTTCGCCCGGTGCAAATGAAGCAACCAGCGCTTCCTTTACTCGCTTCAAATCTGCATCCGGCTCGAGGCTCAGCAAGGCAGCAACCAGGCCAGACACAAGCGGAGCGGCCATGCTCGTACCGCTCATCTTGACAATCTTGCCATCAATCCCCGCGCCAGCAATCAAATCGCCCGGAGCGTAGACGTCCACTTGCTCTCCAAAATTGCTAAAGAACGCCGGGTCACCTCCCTCACTGGTCGCCCCAACGATAATGGTGGCATCGGTTCGTTTCATGGGATCAATCACCGCCAGGTAGCTCTCATTGCCTGCAGCCTGCACCACCAACACATGTTCCTCCTCAAAAAGTTGGAAGAGTTCGTCCCACATCTCTCCTTCTTGGATGCAGTAATTCTCAGCAAACAGCGCTTGTTCTTCCAATGACATGGAAGCCAACCAATCGCCATAGGCGAAGCTTGTGCCTAGTGAAAGATTAATCACGTCTGCTCCGTGATTGAGGGCGTAAAACATGGCGTCCACTATCCGCGACGTGGTCATCGTCCCCTCCTCATCCACCAATTGAATGAGCATGAGCCGGGATTCTGGGGCCAGACCTCCAAAGCCAAT
>DBBR01000098.1 GCA_002292325.1 Flavobacteriales bacterium UBA979
CAAAAATCCAAGGTGTCGCCCATGCCCAAATAAGTGTCGCCTTCGTACCACATGGTTGTGCCCTCCACAACTTCACTTGAGGCAAATCTCCATGCTTTATTGGATGCGCTCCAGTTCCCGGTGTTGTAACCCGTCGGGGACAAACCCACTGTGCCCGTTGCGTTCATAATGCCTACAACGGCATTCCCCCAGCCACATGCCGGACGACTGCCTAAATACACCTCGATCACGTTGGTTCCCTCGTACAATACAACTTCACCGCTGACCTGATTGCTTGTGCAACTGAATTGACAAATCGCATTCCACGAAACCACGAATTCTCGGCACGGAGCGACTCCATAGGTGTCATAGCGAACATTGCCACAGGTCGAAGGGTTCAGATCGCTGTAAATGCCCATTACACTGTTAAGCGGCAAGTTGGCATTGGGATTGGTTCCATTCGGATTATAACCAGCTGTCTCCGTCGTATTGAATGAAAACCAGCCGTTGCTGGAAATCCGGCATTGCGTGTAATCCTGCCCATAAAAATTGAAAGAAAAACCCAATGGAATGATGGAACTGTAAACATCATCTCCCGTATTGATGGCCACGCCACCTTGATCGTAAGGATAAGGCAGTTCATAATCTATTTCCTCCACCTCGTAGTCAGCTCCACCTACAGCTACGTTTGCTATGCTTGGCGAAGTCAATGTTATGCACGAGTCTTCGCATGTAATTTCGACATCTTCTCCAATGTCAAACGCTCCGAACGATGCACATTGGGCAATCAAGTCCATTGAAAAATGTGCAAAAATAAAGGTCACACAAAATGCGTAGATTACTTTTGTCATGATGCGATGTCGTTTTCTTTTTAAGAAATATATTCCATGAGGTGAAACAAAAAGAACCGTTGTTCAGTTGCATTGTCAAACACACAAGGTAAGCTATCATGCGAATGGATTTTAATTGGATTGTTATAACCGTGCTTTTTGTCTCACTTGGCCTCGGATTGAGTGCTTGGAATTGGCATGTATCCTCGAAGACATACCCCCCTACTCCCGCTATGGAAAACTTCTACGAACTTTCAGCTTTGACACTTGAAGGAGAACCGTTCGACTTCAAACAACTCGAAGGCAAGCGAGTCCTCATTGTCAATACAGCCTCAAAGTGTGGTTTCACGCCACAATATGCCGATCTCGAAAAGCTGCAAGACCAGCACGGTGGTGATTCGTTTGTCATTTTAGGGTTTCCGTGCAACAATTTTGGTCGTCAAGAACCTGGAACAGCTGATGAAATAGCCGGCTTCTGCTCGAAAAATTACGGCGTGAGTTTTCAAATGATGGAAAAAGTAGCCGTCAATGGAAAAGAAGCGCATCCGGTCTACCAATGGCTCTGTCAAAAAGCCAAGAATGGAGTTGAAGATCACAAGGTCGCATGGAACTTCCACAAATTTCTTGTTGACGAAAGCGGTCAGTTGGTCGCTTCGTTGCGGAGCGGTGTGAACCCGCTCGATGCCACCGTTGTGGATTTCGCTGCGCGGAAATAAAACGCCACAGCAGTTTATATGGAATGCGCTAATTTGGCGCATGGAAAAGATTGAAACCCTGCGGAGTTTTGTGTTAGGAGGACTGTGCATCGTAGCTTTTAGCTTGGGCACCAGCTTCGCTCAAAAACCAATCGAAAATCCGAGCGAAAGGCTCCAGTTTGAATTGGGGAGCCGTTTTTCTCTGCATCATCAAGTCACCGATTACGCAGAATACCTTTCGGCGGAGAACGTCGCCCAGCGCGTTGAGTACGGGCAAACGTATGAAGGCCGTCCTCTGAATGCTCTGGTATTCACGCACCCTGACCATGTTGAGGATTTGGAGACCATCCGCGTTCAACACATCGATCGTATGAACGGTGGCACAGGTTTGGCAGCATATGATGATCTGGCCATTGTTTGGCTCAGCTACAATGTCCACGGCAATGAAGCCGTTTGCACCGAAGCGGCTTTGGAGGTCATGCATCAATTAGCTACCTGGTGCGAAGCAGGTGAGGAAATCATGCGAAAACTGGTCGTCCTTGTGGACCCATGTCTCAATCCCGATGGCCACGATCGTTACGCAGTTTGGTTCAATCAATATGCGAGCAGTCCAGCAAATCCGGATCCGTCGGCATACGAACATGATGAACCTTGGCCAGGCGGAAGGCCCAACCACTACTTGTTCGACCTAAACCGTGATTGGGCATGGCAAAAGCAACAAGAGAGTCAACAGCGTTCAGAGCTCTACCATATGTGGATGCCCCATGTTCATTGTGATTATCACGAGATGGGCTACAATTCACCGTATTATTTTGCCCCAGCTGCGGAACCTTTTCACGAAGCCATCACCCCTTGGCAGCGAGAATTTCAATATGCTATCGGAGATGCTGCATCACAGCGCTTTGATGCCCGAGGAGAATTCTATTTCACACGCGAGTCGTTTGACTTATTGTACCCAAGCTATGGAGACACCTATCCCATTTATAACGGAGCCATTGGCATGACCTATGAGCAGGGAGGCAGCGGCGGCGCAGGTATTTTGGTGGAGAAAAGAAATGGCACACTGCTCAGTCTTCGCGACCGGATCGATAACCACGTTGAAACCAGTATCTCCGCGGTAGAAGTCAGCGCAGAACTATCTCAGCAATTGGTCGCTGAATTTGCTGCATACCACGAGGCCAACCGCACGCAACCTACCGGCCGTTTTGGTGGATATCTTATTCCCGTCAATTCCGAGAACTCCACCCGCGTTGATGCGTTGGTTGAGTTTTTGGGACGGCACCGCATCGAATGTGAACGGGCAACTTCTTCCAGCAAACCCACTTCAGCTTATGAATACGGCCCCAATTCATCGCGAACAGTCACGGTAAAACCAGGAGATCTACTCATTTCATCGTACCAAACTCATTCTCGCATCTTGGATGTGCTGTTCGATCCCGATCCGGTGTTAACCGATTCTCTCACCTATGACATCACAACTTGGAGCGTGCCCTACGCTTATGGATTGCAGACGTTTGGATTGCAAAAGCCCGTTTCCGGTTCAGAATGGGATACGAATCGTCCTATTCCTCAGTGGCTTCCGTCCTCATATGGTTACGCCATCGCTCCTTCACAAGACGGGTATGCTAAAGCCCTGGCCACTCTGCACCTGGGCAGCGTGCGGATACGAACCAATTCTGAAACGATCGTTCAAGCCAACAGCACCTATCCCACGGGCAGCCTTTTCATTCTATCAGGCGATCAAACACAGGAGAATTGGGAGCAAATACTGAGGGCCTTGCACACCGAGGGGCGCATTTTGGTTGCACCTGTTGAAGGTGGCCATTCCATCGAAGGGCCAGATATGGGCTCGGATAAGGTCTGGATGGTCAATGCACCTCGGGTTGCCATGCTGACAGGTGAAGGGCTTTCGAGCCTGGGATCCGGTGAGGTTTGGTGGCACTTCGAGCAAGAACTCGCCTACCCCATTACACGTCTTGATGGCACGAGTAGCAATCCCCGCCAATGGGATGCCTATGATGCCGTTGTTCTCCCATCCGGTTGGTATGGATTTACAGACGAAAACTGGCTCAGTGATTTGCGAGCATGGGTGCAAGCAGGAGGCCGGGTAATTGCTATTGAGCGCGCATTGAACGTATTTTCTAATGAATCTGGCTGGGGACTTAATCGCTATGACAACCCAGATCAAGCTCAGTCCGTCAGCAACAGATCACAAGAGGAACGGAAAGCAAATCAACACGAATCCTTTGACGATCAGGAGCGACTTTACGCTATGCAAATTGGAAGCGGTTCCGTCTACGGTGTGGACTTGGACGTCAGTCACCCATTGGCATGGGGCTATCCCGATTCACCATACTACACCTTGAGATCCAATGGCAATCGATACGCTGCATTGGACAACGGTTGGACGGTCGGTCGATACGGCAATGACCCCGAAGCGGTAAGTGGCTTCGTGGGCAGTAGGGCCAATCGCGAATTAGCCGGCAGCATGGCATTTGGCACGACCGGTGTAGGACGTGGATCCATTGTATACTTTGCCGACAATCCACTATTCCGAGGGTTTTGGGAAAACGGTAAGCGACTTTTTGATAACGCCGTATTTCTGCCTTTGAACTAATCCTTCGATCAAGGCCCAAACATGGGTGCATACATGTCTGCAACCGCCTTGGATTCCTCACGCATGGCAATTCGGAGGTGTGCCGGTTCCAATACCTGGAACTCCTTGCCCCATTGTAACGCGAATCTCCTAAACGCCTCATCTGGAACCAACGAGAGCGAAAAAATCACGCCCGATGCGGCCTCTTCTACCCGCATATCTTGCGATCCATGCATGGGCGATTTAAAAAACCGCGTGGCCAGTGCTTCAGCCACCCAGACCCGGATTAATTCAGGTTCTGCTCGTGCATCGCCTAAATTCAGCACACCGGACCGAATGTCCATCCGATTGGCAAGGTATTGACGCCACATGATCGATGTATGATCATTTGCCCCTTGTTCATCAGCAGATCCTGGCCATTCAACCACCACATCATCTAGAGCGGATAGTTCGTTTAAATCGATGATCAATTGAAACCAATCTTGTGCATCCGAATCCCAACCACGGCCCAACGCAAAAACTCCGTGTGACTGTACAGCCATGAACTCCGGAACCATGGAAGCCCGCTCAGTCCGATCACCCAAACCCGGAGCATAGGTCAATCGAAGAGGCCTTTGAGCATAAAGTGCTTCCGCGATCGGCAACATCCACCTCTGAGCACCACGGTCCATCTCCCAGCCGCTCAATCGCCTCTGGGCCTCTGCTCCTCTTAATGGACCGGGAAACAAGCCCAATTGCCCACGAATCATGATCTCAGTCCACGTCCACCAATTCCAATCAGAAAGGCCCCTCAACCGAATCAGAGCATCAAGTACTTGTTTTAGTTGCCTCCGCTCCGTGATGTGCAACTGCCCATGATGAATGCTCACCGATTCGCTCGAATAGTGATAATGAACTCGACCTTTATCCCTGGATCGCACAACTTGGACGCCGAAGCGAGCCTCAAGATCAACCAAATCTTTCTCCATGGTGCGCATGGCCATCGGCTTAATTTGCCCGTGGATTTCCTTCAGTTGTCGATTGAGTTCCTCGAGTAACTCTTCCTTAAACCACCGTGGTCCATCCGGTAAAGTCGCGGCCGTGAGGCAATCATCTATGATGATGTACCGCCATTGTGTGTGCCTTTCAGGAGACGCCATTCTTTCGCATAATGATTGCGAAAGTTAAAGCCATCCCCATTCCGCCGACACCAAAACCCATCCAATGCATCCCCAATTTCATCCGTGTTTTCCACACGAGTTCCCACTCTCCTATCGTTTCAACTTTGATTCATACGTCGCAATCCATTGCGCAACGGTGACCCGTGATACCAATTCGCCCAACAATTCAAAGGGAATTTCTTCCCATTTTTTAAATCGAATGCAACTCTTTCCCATGTCCAACTTCCGCAAGTCGAGTGCGCTATATGCTTCCTTGAACCACCTCATCAATTCCGGATCGGCATACACCCCCATGTGGTAAAATCCTATGAATTGCTTCTGATTGGCAATGCTTACAAATGGCAAAGGAAGATCTGGTGAACAGTGATATCCCGCTGGATAAATGGAATGAGGAACCACATAACCAATCATCCCGTAGGACATCGTCTCCTCGAAACCTTCGGGTAAATTGGTTTGAATCATATCACGAAGCCGATTAAAACTTGGCTTTCGTTCGTCAGGAACGAGCGCAACATATTCTTCTGGCGTAGAGGCAACAATTTTCATAACAGACTTGCTTCATTTTCCACGAAATTAGGGCATGTTTAAAAATCAAGTTGTGGTATGGTTCATGAGCGTTGGCTTTCTCCTCGGTGCATGTAAGTCGCCGAGTCAGCGCATTCAAGAAAATCAAGCCGACGACTCCATTGTGAGGGACAGCTTGGAAACAACACCTCCGCCTTGCGCTGGAATTGATTGGTCAGAATTAAAAGGGAACATCAACCCCAGCTCTCATCCGGATTTTGATGTTGTGCCCATTGCATTGACTCGAAAACCGAAAATTTATCTGCGCAAAGAAGCACTCGACGCGCTAACCTCCATGGCAGCAGCAGCAAAAGAAGCGGGCTTTGATATTGAAGTAATCAGTGCCACCCGCAGTTGGGAGCATCAGAAGAACATCTGGAACCGCAAATGGTCCAGCCCCAAATACATGGGCTTCGCTCCACTCGAGCGGGCGACGAAAATCTTGGAATACAGTTCGATGCCGGGTTCTTCTCGGCATCATTGGGGGACCGACGTCGACCTGAATGCCCTTGAGAACACTTATTTTGAATCTGGGAGGGGGTTGGCACTGTATGAATGGCTCACAGCTCATGCTGATGCATTCGGGTTTACACAAGTGTATGGAGACCAATCCAATGGGAGGACAGGCTACCAAGAAGAGAAATGGCATTGGTCCTATTGGCCCTTATCATCGGATTATTTGCGCTGCTACGTTAGTCAACCAAACGACGCTTTATTTTCAGGGTTTCAAGGGGCTGAGCTGAGCGATACACTGGGCATCATCGACCGCTATGTTTTGGGCATTGATCGTCCGAAGGAGGGAACAAATCGTTAATCGCGAGAAGAGAATCGCTGCTGCTTCATCTGGATCGCCTCCAACAGCCAGCTCGCTTCTGGACGAGCAATGAGACGTGCATTGTTGTAAGCCATTTCCAAGGTCAAAAGATTCAGTCCAACATAGTAGTCTTTTTCTCCATCCCAAATGACAGCTAAAGCAACGTTCACCATGCTATGATGCACTTTCAAAGGAAGCATCAAGGCTACAGATTTATCCTTGGCATGCCAAGAAGGAACGGCCAACTTGTAGTCCATGTTCAGTATGTCCATGGCGCGATCCAGTGCTTCATCAAACCAGCCGGCCATAACCTTCAATCCCTCATCATCTGCCAATCGTTGCGCTGCCTCTTCGAGGCAATCGATGTAGGCTTCCTTCCCCACATCTCGGAGGTCCGGTAATAAAATCCGATCTTCCGAAGCGTCGTGAATCAAATCTCGTGGAATGCGGCTAATGTTGTCCAAAATCAGTTTTGGCCAGTCGCACTCTGGCTGGCCGGATTGGATGGAATAGAAAGCTTGTTCTGGTCGCTGAATGAATCTTGGTCTAACCGGAAGCTCCTCGTGTTCCGCTAAAACGTCACCTAAACCAATCGCGTCACGCGTACTGAATCCCCGAAAGAACCAATCTTGCGCATCATCACGTTCGTTGGGTACAAAAACTGCATAGATGTCCTGGTCACTGCGGGTTAACAATCCCGTATGGAAAATAGCTGACCGCCCCTCGGGATGCACCGTGAGTAAACCATCATCCATGACTTTCTCGAACATGTGATTGAAATAGCTTCTCAGCATGCGGCCTCCACGTCCCCAGTGTTCATTCACGGCAAGGTTTTTCAGCCGATCCAATGGTTCCGGATAATTCGGAACGAAAGCAAAATCAAATAATCTCATTCTCTGTATCTAAATGTCGCACCAACCGCAGTGGTATGTATTGGTCAGGTGAAGCGATGAACAACTGAATTAAAAATTCTTTATGGAGCTAATTTAATTTTTGGAGGATTTCTGGGCAAGCATTCCGAAAGGAAATTTGAACGAGCCTGGTGATTCTTTCACTGCCCTTCACTTCGACCCGAGGTTCTGCCTTCATCTGCAGGGGCCGGCGCAACGTGGACGTTCAAAATCCGATGAGCTTCCGAGCGCACTGCTGCGGACTTTTTATGGGCCCAAAGCTTTTGGCGAGCTGATCGTGCTGCATTGGCCACCGATACAATGGGCTCAGGGTAGTCCACATCGAACGCATTCCAAAGCCGTTCCATCGGTGCCTGTTCCCAAGGAGCGTGAATCACATCATTGGACAACGATGCAATTTCAGGAACCCATCGCCGGATGAAATCTCCATCTGGGTCCCGTTCCTGCCCCTGTTTGACCGGGTTGTATATCCTCAGGGTGTTGATCCCCGTAACACCAGCTTGCATTTGAAATTGGCTGTAATGAATGCCCGGCTCAAAATCGAGAAAGCACCGAGCTAAATGCTCCACACCAGCTTGCCAAGGGTGGTCGAGGTGATGGGTCAAAAAGCTAACCAACATCGCCCGCATCCGAAAATTCAAGTACCCTGTCTCTATTACGCAACGCATGCAAGCGTCAACAAGGGGTACACCGGTCTGGCCATGCTTCCAAGCCTCGAGGTGTTCAGGGACTCCGTTGTATGGGAAATCTAGATAGCCTCGGTTGACCGATTCAAATTCCATGCGCGATTCAGATTCAAATTTCTGAATGAAATGGCCTTGCCATCGCAGCCGACTGCCAAAAGCTCGCAAATCCATTTGAGCCTTTGGAACATCGGCTTGACGATACGCCTGAAACACTTGACGCATGCTCAGGTTACCCCACGCTAAATAGGGAGACAATCTACTGCACGACTTCCGGCTTGCCGCTGGCTGACCAATCTGACGTCGGTAGCCCTTCACACGGCCCGCAAAAAAAGACTGCATGTAACGGTGAGCTTCTCCCTCACCACCTTTTTGAAATGGTCCATCCCCTCCGGGATCCGAAAGATGCCCAACAGCTGGCGCTTCATTTATCTGCCATCCATCCGGCCAAACCATGTCAGATTGAACCAACGAATTCTTCGGATGCGGCCGATCCAATGGGGCGTGCATCGTCCTGTGCCAATCATCTTTCCACGTTCGACGGTTCTTCAGTCCACGTCCAACGGCTTGCTGAGGCGATTCATTCCATGCCACACCTTTCTCTTTGCACCAACCAGCCAAAGCCTGATCACGCTTGAAGGTATGCAGCAAACCCGTTTCTTCATGGCTCCAAATGCAATTCAATCCAACACTTTGCTGTAACCAAGAAAACACGACTTCAGCTTCGGCAAAAAGCGCCGCCGTTTCGACAGGCCACTTCAGTTCATGTACTTCTCGTTCCAATTCTATCCAGGATTGCCAGCGGAATTTTAGGTGCCGTTCACTTGTAGTAGGGTGCTCCAAATCTGAAGGCTCAAATAAATGGAGTAACAACACGCGCCCTCCTCGCTCCAAAGCTTGCTTCAGTGGAGCATGATCACGGATGCGCAAGTCACGCTTAAACCAAACAATATCCATGGGAACCATACTCTATAAACAATGCCACCTAATGCGAGTTCAATGTCAACGCTCCCTATTAATTCGATCGAATTCCTTTTTACTCGGGTGCATATTTAACAATACCTTGTTACATTGCAACAAAGACAAACATCACAAGTATGGAACCTCTCATTCATAAACTCGCCAAGAAAAACGCCATGCCAAGCCGACTTTTGGAGACAGAACAAAAAATCATCTACGATCCAAAGAGCATGACCAGTGATTTCTTGAGTCTTGGAGAAAGCAGCACATCGTGTGCGAAGAAAACAGATGGTACTGAGCCGAAAAACGAGGCAGACCAAGTAATGGACGATTAATATCAGAATTATGCAGTCAATATTTAGTACATACCCGATTGAATCCGCATCCAAGCACGATGCGGTCATTTACATAAAATGCTTGAAATTTCTTGCGGAATCGGACGGACTTCATCACAGTGAAGAAAAGTTTTTGAAAGATTTTATTGCTCGAAGGGATTGGCCAAGCGATGTTTGGACACTGGCTTGCGAAGCGCCGATTTCGAGTATTGATGGCCTTAATCTGACAGATGCCCATCGATTGATCTTCGGTCCATATCTCATCCGTGATCTTTACCTCATAGCCCTTGTTCATGATGGAATTTCCGACAGCGAACAAGCTGCGATTTCTTCCGTTGCCAACAAATTAGGCATAGGTCAGGAAGCTTGCCTTAAAATTCGGTCAGCAACAGAATGTCAATTGGATGCTCTCAAACTTTGGGGGCAGTGCGTGGCTTGATCCTTGAAAGACATTCTTATAGTCACCAATTCGGCTGATCCTCATGCAGATGCGGTGATCTCTCGTTTTGTTGAAACCAACCGGATACTCCGCCTGAATACGGAGGGGATTTTGAGCGATTGGGATTTTGATTTTGATGGCTCTGAGTGTTTTATTTCTGATCCATTAGGAGGGAAAATCAACACAAAAGACATCGCTGCTGTTTGGTATCGCCGCCCTGAGAAACCAGTCGTTCAAGAAAGCATGCATGAAGATTTGGCTCATGTCAAAATCGATGAAGCATGGCATGGACTTTACCACGTACTACACTCGGTCTCAGATTCTTCCTGGATGGGGCATCCTTTGAGAGATAAGCGGGCCTCTTCTCGTGTAGCACAGCTGCAAATAGCGAAGTCAATCGGGTTCAATATTCCACCAACTTGCATTTCAAGAAAAGCACAGGAAATAAGAACTTTTGCAGGAGCTTTCGATGATGTCGTTGTCAAGCCCCTTGGAAACAAAGGCATAACCAGCGAAGCCCTCTGGATTCCGTATTTCAGCGAGCGCATCTCCAGTTCCATCCTATTGGAGGAATCGGATGCAATTCTCGGATCGACATTCAATTACCTCCAAGCATATATTCCCAAACGACGTGAATGGAGAATCACCGTGGTGGGCAGAGAAGTGTTTCCATGCACATTAGATACTCAGAATGCATCGGGTGCTGAATCGGATTGGCGAAGGGTAAGCCACGATGTTATCAAGCATCAGGCGGGCATTCTGCCAAAGGGTATGGCTTCTAAATTATTCCTGTTTATGGATCACTTTGACCTGCCCTTTGGTGCATTTGATTTCATCGAAACAGACCAAGGAGACTTTTATTTTTTAGAATGCAATGCAAACGGACAATGGCTGTGGATTGAGGAGCACACGGGCATGCCCATTGCTCAGTCCATCGCAGATTGGCTCGAGGATTCCAGCAACAGATGATTGACGTGGACAAAACCCTAACCCTTCCGGGCCACGACTATTCACTTCATCCCATAAAAGAGTTGGAACTTGACCTGTTCACGGCGACCATTCCTCTCGGCGGGTTTAACCAAATGTTTACTACCGAGATCGTCGACATTCAGGAGGCTCATGATATTCTCAGTCAAACATGGGCGCAACACTGGGTACTCCTGGATGCACATAATCGACCTTGTGGACTGATTCGAATGCTTCCTGAATTGAGCGGTGGAGTGAGCCTACACGGCATGGGTTGGACACCCGACGGCAGCACACCTTTCAAAGCCCAGCGCGCTTATTCCTTATGTTGGATTTATTTCCATGCGCACTTATTGAAAGCTCACAACGTGTTGTACAGTTCGACCAACCGCTCGAACACGAGAGCCCTGAAAGCCCTGAGCTCAACGGGATATCAACCCATCAGGACAAGCCAGCTTACCTCGGGAACTCAAATTCACCTCGAACTAAATCGCTCGCGATTCGAATCCATTTGGGGAAAACTCGAACTCGAACTTTCCGACTCTCCGAAAATTTCATGGACGATCGCTGCAAGCCATCCTGAGCATTTTGTAAACACTTCAGCTCATGCAGTCCCCGTTCCTTGGTCACCAGAAGCAAAGAAAAAGCTGAAGGAATCTACAGAAGCTCACTGGAGCATGCTTCTGCCATCGCCGCAGCGAGTCAAAATCATCGCCCACAACCAATGCATCGGTGAATTGACCATGGCCAAACCGAGAAAAGACCTGTTTCATGCCATCTGGCACCCCATGACTGATTGGACAAATGCCCAGTTCTTGGCAAGAATCATACATACGCTTCTAACTTCTGGCAGTACCCTTGCCTTGGACTCCGATTGCCAAAATTGGCAAATCATGATGAATAGCATGGCGCGATTTATGGGACATGGACCCCAAGGCCAAAAACTTTGGCAAATCTAAAAGATCTCTCATCCGTCAAGCGCTCGTCAGTATTTTGTTCAGGTGATTTCTTCTAGCAAAAAATTGCGATATTTGAAAAAAAAAAAATGACACAACATTTCAAAGGGAATTTCGGAGAATTAGAATTCAACGTGAATGGAAATGAAGCAACGGGATCGTACCAGAAAAATGGCACGCTCCAAGGGCAATATGCAGACGGACAATTCGAAGGAACATGGACCAACATGGGAATGGAGGGACGCATTGCGTTTACAATTGCTGATGGTCATTTGAAAGGAACTTGGAAAAAAGGACTCGAGCCCGGAGCGATGCGTGGAAAGTGGTTTGGCGATTTGGTCTCCGATCCAAGTGAAAGAGAGAAAATCGGTTTCGTTGTTCCCACGGAAGAAACGTCAGAAACCGCGACTCCACAGCAAGATGAAAGTTCTGAAACACAAATGATTCCTGATTTCCCAAGCATAGAATACAGTGAACATAACATCCTTGCCTGTTCAATTGCGGCCCTAACCAGGCACATGATTGTAGCGGATAGAGTGGTGACCGATAATGAAGCCGCTTGGATGCAAGATGTGCTTGAACACTATGATGCGCAAGGAATTCCAGTTCGAAGCGTTTGGGATGAAATAGACGACCGTATGCAAATTTTGGAAAGCATAGGTGCGCACGCTGGAGTTTTAGAGCGCAGTGCGGAAATCATCAAAGTCGGACTCGACGATACGGAAAAGAACTTTTTGTTGAATGCATTTCAAAACATCGTAGCCCAAGATGATGTCGTGACGTACGAAGAATTCCAAGGGTTGAGTTTCACACTCGAGCAATGGTATCCTGGAAAAACGGACCAGATGATTGAGAACTTCAAAAAATCGGGAATTCGATTGGATTTTTGATGGCCAAACCCCGAAATTTTCATGGTAATTTTGGCCTTCTTCAGTTGGTAGAAAACGGATCGGACGTAAAGGGAGAATACCAACAAGGTGGGACAATCGAAGGGGTAAACAAAAGCGGAGTTTATCATTGCACCTGGAAGAATAAAGGCGAGCAAGGTCTCCTTAAATTTGAAATTATCAATGGGGTCCTTACTGGAAGCTGGAAGCGAGGCCTGGAGGCAGGAACCATGCGTGGAAAATGGCATGGAGAAGAGCATCAGCCTGAAACATCCTGGACCATCATTCATGATATAGGAACTTTTTATGTCTTTTTCGGCAACTTGGCCGCAAATGCGGCAACAGCTGCTGAGAATGGATTTGTGAATGAACATATCCGGAAATGGGAGTTTGAAGCGAAGGATGAACGCTATTCATTCCTTGATTTTTCAGCCGATGAAAAAGATGCTTTTTTCAATGACGTCTACAATGCCTTGTATGTAGATGAAACTGGTCAACCCTCGAAAAGTCCCTTCACACAGCTCGACATTTCACATGCGAATCTGTGCGAATATTACAACGAGGGCATCTTCATCGATCGTTGCGTTCAGACCCTCTTTTTTACCCTCTTCAACTTATGTAAAATTGATGGCCTGACTCATGAACAAGAGCATCAGCTCAGTTGGTACATCGCTCAATGGAAGCCCGCTTGTCCGAAATTGGAGTCAATTGAAGACTTGTTGCAGTTGCTCAAAATTCAAGGGGAACTCGGGAGCATTCTGCCGGACTTGCCCTCTGATGCGGATTCAATCGGAGATAATGATCCGCTGTAAAGTCGTACCGTCGTTCCAGGAGATCATGTACATGCCGTTGGGTAAATCCGTTACATCACACTGATTCCCTTGTCCCGAGGCAACTGTTCGGCCCGTCCCATCCATTAAGTACCAAAGAACAGGTTCAGATGAGAGGGTCACCAATTTCGCACCGTGTGTAGGATTCGGATACACCTTAGAACCTTGAAGTCCGTGATCTTCATATCCGATCGAATTAGAGGTGCAAACGGTTGCCAAGGTATTGAACCACAGCGTTGAACCAAAAATGGCCTGACCGGCACACTCTACATGGTCAAAAGCCCCCAGATCAATGGCCTCTACCGATTCCGCGCCGTTATCGGTCATATAGGCCTCTGCTACCAGGGCATTCTGATAAAAAACTTGCTCATCTTCCGTACAGTAGTACATGCGAAGCGGCACCTCTGGAACCCATTCATACACGTCATTGTCTGATGCTGCTGCTTCGAATGGCTCACCCTCGTTGAGCAATACATCGAGCATACCCGGCTGAACAAAATCAGCTGTATAAAAAGGCAGAGCCGCATTGATTTCCCAGGACGGTGTCATGCCATCCAACAACCCCTCCAATTCGGATGCATAGGGCTCTTGAAAGTATTCGTTGGGGTTTTCGTAGAGATTTCCGTACACGCTTTGCCACGCCAGCGCGGTGTACGCCAAATACGACGGATTGGAATAACTGTCGTCTGCAAAGGTCTGCGGAAATTGAGCACCCGTGATGCTGTAAGGACCTGAACCTGGCGCGCTAGCTGCTACGGGGTACTGTGGCCAATTCTCTTGCAATTCACGGTGCAATGCCATAGCTGCATGGCCGCCTTGAGAATAGCCTGAGATGAAGAGTTGATTGAGGTCGTGAGCGTTGCCTGAAGGATTCTCAGATGTGTGAAGCGCATCAATTAAATAAGAACCTGACGCCGCTTCACTCGCAGCATGCACATACGGATGCAAGTGCTCATCGTCCTCTCCCAGTCCTACGTAATCAGGCATCAAAACAGTGAAGCCTAATCCCGCCATGAGGTACCCTAATTCGCCTTCGTAACTCAAAAAAGAAGGGGCATCCGTGCGGACAAAAATGGTTCCGTGCATGTAAATATGCACAGGATTCGGACAATTGGGGTCCAGATCGGTGGGTTCAAACAGGGCCCCTGACACGGTGATCGTACTGTCCAAAAAAGGCATCTCGTAACTAACGCGGTAAGCATCCACGCCTGTGATGGGTTGAAAAAGAGCACTGGGTAAGCCATAATCCATCGCCAACGATTCCACTTGGCTGAGCGTTTGGTTGCCGATGGCAGTATACGATTGAGCAAACAGGCCATAAAAGGGGAGCAAGAGCCCGATGAAGAGTGCTAATTTGGGAAATAACTGCATAGCGAGCAAGTTATCCTAAACTCTGCGTTATTCAACTCATCCGATCAGTCAAAATCAAATGAATCCATGTCAGATCTGCTGTTCCATCGAATTATTCGCCACACTTCCAAAGTTACTCAAGCACAAAAAGCCATAACCAGCACTTAAAATTTTGGAGTCATCCAAGTCACCGAGGCATCCCCCAGAGTCGAATTGATTTGGAAAAGGCAGACCTTCGTGCAGAGTATGAGTAAGCATCTCCATCCACGCAACCGAAATCGAGCTACCTATGACCTGCACGCGCTGGTGGAGTGCGTGCCTGAACTTGCCTCATACATTTGTGAGAGGCCCGGTGGTGGACAAACGATAAAATTTGAGGATCCTCGTGGTGTCAAGCGGCTCAATCAAGCTCTGATTCACCATCACTATGGCATCACACAATGGGACTTTCCTGATGACAACCTGTGCCCTGCCATCCCCGGTCGTGCGGATGCACTTCATGTCATGGCCGATCTCATTGCGGAGCACAACCGTGGTTACATTCCCACAGGCCCAAAGATGGTTGGTCTGGACATCGGAACGGGCGCGAGTTTGGTCTATCCGCTAATCGGGTCAGTGGAATACGGCTGGTCCTTCATCGGCACAGATATTGCCCCCGATTCGATCCATGCGGCCCTCAGGATTCTTGAAGCGAATCCGGTCCAAGCGCAAACAATAACATGCCGCTTGCAACCGAATTCCAATTCGATTTTTAATGGAATGCTTCAACCGGGGGAATTCATAGACTTCACTTTGTGTAACCCTCCCTTCCATGCATCAGAGGATGCCGCTTCTGATGCTGCGAGGCGCAAGATTCGTCATCTAAAAAAGCGCAAACCTCAAGGCGACATGGCGCTGAATTTTGCTGGCCTTCAAAACGAGTTGATATATCCCGGTGGGGAACTGGCTTTCATCATTCTGATGATCAAGGAAAGTATTGTGTGGTGCCGGCAGGTCTTTTGGTTCTCAACCCTCGTAGCCAAGGCAAGTCACCTTCCAAGAATTCGTGAAGCTCTCCAACGGGCCGGAGCTACGAAAATCGAAGAACTTCCACTCACAACTGGCAATAAGTCATCCCGCATCATTGCTTGGACTTTCCTTGAAATCAAGGCCCAGAAAGCTTGGCAGCAAGCGAGGTGGCATAAAACAATGAAATGACACAAAGATCCCCATTGATTCCTTGGCGACTAGGT
>DBBR01000074.1:0-534 GCA_002292325.1 Flavobacteriales bacterium UBA979
TGCACTTCGCTCACCAATCCCACGTATTGGGAAAAGCCAGAGGTGAACGTGAAAAAGGTAAAGCAAAAGAGCAGGGCCGTGCGCAATGCACAGGCCTGGCTTTGAAGTAGGGGGTTGGTCGAGCAAAACATGGTCACGGAATATACGATTTTCAGCATCGTATATCAAATGAATCGTGTTTTTTATTCGCTTAAAGCATCTTTATGGTCGACCAAAAACCTTGCGCTCTGATTGTCTTTCCAACGGCTATTCAGGCGGACATTCAGATCCAAAGTCGCCCAATACAAGGAGCAAATCCGTGACCTCAACAAATCCGTTGCCGTTGAGGTCGGTTGGACAATCATCATTGCCTGAGCCGTCTGCGCAGACGCAGATCTGATTGGCTGCGTCCCAAACGGTTGAGCTACCGCAGGCGATCGCGCCACCGTTGCAGTCATTTCCGATCAATGGATACACGCAACTATCATCAGCGCACAGTGCTTGGCCATTGAAGTTGCATGCATTTTGATCCATGCAGCCCGCGAGAGCATCGTA
>DBBR01000074.1:610-3137 GCA_002292325.1 Flavobacteriales bacterium UBA979
TCGTCAGCCCCCCATGCATCGCAAATCTCAATTTGCCATAGCCCATCAACGGGACATCCTTCGAGCAAAGAAAAGGGCTGAGCAGATTCATAACTTCCCGCGGGAAGCGTGCCCCCAGCATTATCTGCCCAGGTGCCGTTCGTGTCCAACGAAGACCAGTAGTACTGCCAACCAATGCCGGGTCCGGTGCCATCTCCTTGGTCCGGCACACCCAAATTGGTGTTACCCCCTCCCTGCTGAAAAACTTGCAAAGCCTGACCGTTCGGACATGTGTACGTAATTGTCAAATCGCCCATGTAACTGTGCTCCATTTCCACAAACAACGAAATCTCCGAGGCGTCGGACAAAATGGCGTCTACATCTCCTAGCGCGACTTCTGTTTCCCAAATGAAGCAGGTCGTTTGATCGTCTGGAATGAGGGCTCCGTCTCCGAGATCGACGTAGGCGCATAGCTCCTCGTTGTCGCCGTCGTTATCGCCGTCGCAGTCCGCAATCACCGTGACTTCGGCGGTTGCTGACTGACCGCATTCATCTTGTACCAGAAGGCTAAATGAGGTGTCTTCAGTGATGACAGCATTTAGAGTCGGTCCTGAGTCTACCTGCAGTCCGTTTTCGGAGTACCATGAATAATTTAGAAATCCGTTGCCGGTGGCTTGTGCATCTATGAAAATCACCGATTCACATTCTGCAAAAACGTTACTCTGAACTTCAATTGTAATGGGCGCAACTGGATATTCAACAACCAAGCTATCCGATGAATCCACCCCGCATGCATCTGTAACAGTAACAAAAACCACCTCTGCATTTTGCCACGTGCTCAGGCTTAAAATAGATGGATCAAACCAAGATGGGCTCAAAGCGTTTCCGTCTTGATCTTCCCACGCATATTCATAATAACCCCCTTGTGCTGGATTGTTCCCCCCCTGAGCAATTGCCTCAATTTCAGCGGATTCATTACATCCTATGCTAATCGAATCAATCAAAAAATTAACCACAAGAGGATCAACTCCAACCACATTCACATCAATGATTGCTCCTTGCGGTGTGACTCCACACGTATCCCCAACGATGACCCCACAACTCCAAAGGCCAGCTGAATCGGGCGCAAACATAAATGGTGCTCCTCCTTGGTCGTTGCAAAGCCAATCATACGTGTAATTTCCATATCCACCGCTCACTAACGGTGTCAATTCAATGACATCACCTAGGCACATTTCGGTGTCGTATCCAACAACAGCAAGAGGATCCGGGCTGTCCACAATATAAAAATCAAGCATAGTAATCAGCCCTCCTCCATCGCATCCCATTGGGTTTTCAATCTCTATCTGTATCAACTCCTGCCCTTCGTCAAAACTGTCGCTCGGCGCAATAAAACCTAGGTTCAATGAAGTCTGGAATGGCTCGAAAACAAGAGAGTCTGGCAGCGGAAGTAGCGAACCATCGATTTGACTCTGACCATAATCAATCCCATTCAAGGCTTCACCGTTGCTGTAACTGATGTAAACTGTTTGCGATTGATCAATTGGAGAATTAAGGGGGCGTTCAATGGTCGCGGTTGCCTCACCACAGCCTTCATAGATCGTATTCGTATTTGGCCCTCCGATGTCCGTCCCCAAATCAATTTGCGCGATGGCATTCGACTCGAAACTCCCCTGCTCAATGACAACGACCGATTCCAAAGCGGTATCGCTACCGTCTGCTATAGCGAGCTTGATGTGATAGGTTTCTCCGCATTGAACGGCGTATTCAGCCGTAAATGAAGTTGTGTACCCATTGATGCAAATGCCTTGCCCTGACTGGTTGTTGATGTAGTATTCCGAATTCAAACTGGAATTAACGGATGAAACCGTGATCGGAAGGGCCGGATCAGTGTCCGGAACCACCGCGATGTTCACCGCACCATCAGGAAATTCTGCCGGGCTCGAATACGTCCCATTGATTCCTGGACCGCTCAAGAAAAATGCAAAAACATCATTGTATTGCGTATTGATCCAAGTGTCATATTCATCGGATCCAAAAGCGTAGTTGAAACGAATCGAATCCCCTGAAGCCGTAAAATCAAATTCCAATGTGCTCACATCGTTCACAGAGCTAACCGAAAACGATTCACCAATCAGCGGTGGAACCGAATTGGCAACTGCCAATAAATCCGGGTCGCTGTTACCCATCCCCAGGCAGCCGGTGCATTGCGTAAAATTGTCCGGGCACCCTAAATTTTCAGCCGCATCTGAGCTCATCACAAGTCCCGTTGCAATCGAAAAGGAATCTTCCGCTCCGGTCAACATTCCGAGTTGATTGGAACCTCCCGAATATGTGATGTTCGAAGCTTGAACGCCGTTTCCAAGCAACACATTGTTCACGTAGTCTTCAATCGTTAAGCCCGACTCCACTTGCACTTGCGCAACAAGGGAGAATTGGAAGAACCCAAAGGTCAATAGAAGGAGGCAACGCATTCTGTAATTTTTCATTTCTTCGGTCTATTCAGCGTAAGTCTATTTTCAACGCTTGAGCACGGGCGTGGTGAGTA
>DBBR01000050.1 GCA_002292325.1 Flavobacteriales bacterium UBA979
TTCATCGCATCGTTCTTCCACCAATGGAGCACATATGAGTCCACGTCCATGCGTTGCCATGAAGTTAACTACTTCCGGTGTAGCGTGGCGAGCGGCGACCAAAAAGTCACCTTCATTTTCCCTGTCTTCATCGTCAACCACAATGATCACTTCACCTTGCTGAATGGCTTGGATGGCATCGGGAATGGAGTCGAGCATTTTCATGACACAAAAGTAGGGGCTTCAAGGCGATTCTATGCCCTAAATTTGTCCTATGATATTACCCATTGTTGCGTACGGTGACCCGGTATTGAAAACAGAGGCCAAGGACATCGACCAAGATCACCCTGAACTCGATGTGCTCATTGCAAATATGTGGGAGACCATGTATGAAGCGGATGGTGTGGGACTTGCTGGTCCTCAAGTGGGGCAATCCATTCGCATCTTTGTATGCGATGGTTCGCCATTTGGAGAAGGTGAGAAGGGAGATCCGTCCTGCGAAGGCTTCAAGCGTGTAATGATTAATCCCGTGATTTTTGATGAGTCAGAAGAGCGGACGGATATGGACGAAGGGTGTCTTTCTATTCCGGGAATTCGGGAGGCCGTTGAGCGACCAGTCAGCATTTCAGTTGAGTACTACAACGCTCAATGGGAATTAATCGAAGAACGTCTTTCAGGGCTGGCTGCAAGGATTGTGCAACACGAAAATGATCACCTCGATGGAGTCTTGATTACAGACCATGTAAACCCAATGCGCCGGCGATTGTTGCACGGAAAATTGCGCGATATAGGTTTGGGCAAAGTGCCCGCTGATTACCGCATGCGCTATCCTTCAGTTAAGCGAAAATGAAGTGTCTCTATATTTTTGGGGGTGTGATTTTGTTGGGGTTGACCCAATGCGGCCAGGTCGAAGCGGATAATTGTGACCAACAACTCAGAGAGATTGGTGAATTGGAAGGCCAATTGTTTGTCGAATCCCAAGAGGTTCAATCGGATGTTCGCTCCAAGTTGATGCAGTCGTATGCTGCTTTTGCAAATGGATGTCACGACCACGATGAAACACCTGAAATGCTCTTTCGTCGGGCAGATTTGCTCCGTTCTGCTGGTAAATTTCAGGAGTCGATGACGCAGCTCAGGGACATTCACGATCACTACAAAACCTTCGATAAACGAGCAGTTTGTGCTTTTCTCGTTGGCTTCATTGCTGAAGTTGAATTGAACGATCGTGCGCAGGCCAAGAAAACCTACGAGCAAGTGGTGGAACTTCATCCGGATACGGATGCTGCAGAATGGGCAAGGCAGTCATTGAGTGCAATGAATAACGATTGATCGAGGCTTCCGGGAGGTCAGGAAAATAGCTGGGTTTCGAGCGTGTATTGTCGATTGTGAGACCTAATTTTACGCCCCAAATTCAACAACATGAGTCAGAAATTCCGGTCAGGTGTGCTATGGGGTGAGGAAGTGCGTGAAGTTTTCGAAGATGCACAACGCAACGGCTACGCTTTGCCTGCCGTCAATGTGATTGGCACCAATTCAATCAATGCAGTTCTCGAAACAGCACGTGATTTGAATTCGCCTGTCATTATTCAATTTTCAAATGGCGGAGCTGTTTTCAATGCTGGAAAGGGATTGAAGATGGATGATCAGGAAAATGCAGTGCTCGGTTCAATTGCTGGAGCGCATCATGTTCATACGATGGCTGAGGCATATGGAGTTCCAGTGATTTTGCATACGGATCATTGTGCACGGAAGCTCTTGCCTTGGATTGATGGATTGTTGGATGCAAGTCAGCAGCATTTCGATGCCACAGGACGTCCATTGTTCAGTTCTCACATGATTGATTTGAGCGAGGAGGCACTAGAGGAAAACATCGCGACATGCAAATCATACTTAGAGCGCATGCATGGAATGGGGATGTTCTTGGAAATTGAATTGGGTGTAACCGGTGGAGAAGAGGATGGAGTGGACAATACGGACATCGACAGCAGCAAATTGTACACTCAGCCGGAGGAGGTAGCGTATGCGTTTGAGGAGTTAAGGGCAATTAGTGATCAATTCACGGTAGCTGCAGCTTTTGGAAATGTTCACGGGGTTTATAAGCCAGGAAATGTCTCTTTGACACCCAAGATTTTGGATAATAGTCAAAAATTTATTGAACAGAAGTTTGAGACCGGGCCCAACCCAGTCGACTTCGTCTTTCACGGAGGCAGCGGGTCAACCAAAGAAGAGATCCGAGAGGCGATTTCGTATGGAGCGATCAAGATGAACATTGACACCGACATGCAGTGGGCATTTTTGAGCGGGGTACGCGACTATGTGACCGACAACCTCGACTACCTCAAAACGCAAATTGGCAACCCGGAGGGAGCGGATGTTCCGAACAAAAAGAAATACGATCCGCGTGTTTGGTTGCGGCAGGGAGAGGCCTATTTCGTGGATCGCCTCAAGCAGGCATTTGAGGATTTAAACTGTGTCAATCGGAACGCCTAAACACGCAGAGTATGCTCAAACCGTTTCATCTCAGGCGCTCTGCAGCGCACACGAAGTTGCAAGGTCTAGCCAAAGAAGTAGGGCAAATGCACATGCTTCGTCATTTCGAGGAGGATGAAGATCGGTTGAATCACATGCACTTGGAGGTTGGGCCAATTTATATGGATTGGTCGAAGCATCGGGTGAATGAAGCGGTCATGAAGGCTCTTTTTGAATTAGCTGAAGAAGCAGATTGGCAGGGCGGGATTCGGCAGCTTTTTGGCGGAGATCCAATCAATCAGACCGAATCTCGTTCAGTTCTGCATATGGCATTACGAGGTGAAGCTCATGATGCTTTTCACGTTCAAGGAGTTCCGGTCATGCCCAACGTTTTGGCGACCCGTCAGGCGATGTTGGCGTATGCCGACGGTGTCAGAACAGAGGGGCAGGTAAAGGACGTGGTGAACATAGGCATCGGAGGTTCTGATTTGGGTCCTTTGATGGTAACCAAAGCGCTGCGTGCCGAAGGAGCGGATGGTCCGCGAGTGCACTTTGTGAGCAACGTGGATGGAGCACATTTGGAGGCTGTTTTGGGGAAGATTGACCCAGCATCGACTCTGTTCATTGTCGTAAGTAAAACGTTCACGACCCAGGAGACCATGGCCAATGCCGAAGCGGCGAAAGCATGGTTAGCTGATGCCTTGGGAGTCACGGCCATACCCAATCATTTTGCTGCTGTATCGACCAATGTGCCGGCAGCTGAGGGATTTGGTGTGCCAAGCGCCCATATTTTCGGTTTTGACGATTGGGTGGGAGGTCGCTATAGCTTGTGGGGGCCTGTTGGCTTGAGTATCGCCTGCTCCGTGGGAAGCGAATCGTTTCAAGCGCTGCTGAATGGTGCACGAGAAATGGACCGTCATTTTGCAGGATCACCTGCAAGGCAAAATATGCCGCTCATTAGTGCTTTACTGGGGGTTTGGTACCGCGAATACTTAGGGTTTCCAACGCATGTCGTGCTCCCATATGCGCAGGACTTAGATCGTTTTCCCGCCTATCTACAGCAAGCGGATATGGAATCGAACGGGAAATATGTGGGCCGCGATGGTCAACCAGTTGTGCATTCGACAGGTCCCGTTGTTTGGGGCGAAGCAGGTACGAATGGTCAGCATGCTTTTTATCAGTTGTTGCATCAGGGGACGACGGTTCATCCGGTGGATCTCATTGCTGTCAAAGAGCCCTTGTCTCAGTTTAATTCGCATCATCAAAAGCTGCTAGCAAACGCCATTGCCCAAGCTGAGGCTTTGATGTGTGGTAAAAGTCGTGCAGAAGTAGAGGAAGAAATGCGCGATTCGGGTGCCTCAGAAGACCATCTAGCGAGTGTGGCTCCGCACCGGGTATTTGAAGGGAACAGACCGTCTACCTTCATATTGCTAAGCGCGTTGGACGCGCATTCGCTGGGCATGTTAATTGCGTTTTACGAGCACAGGATTTTCATGCAGGGGCTTCTTTGGAATGTCTGTAGTTATGACCAGTGGGGAGTCGAGCTGGGGAAGGCTCTGGCAAAGAACATTCTTTCTGAATGGCAAGGGAGCAATTCTTCTGCCCATCACGATGCCAGCACCTCGGCATTGATTGAGAAGTTGCGCGGAGCATAAGACAAAGAATAGTTGCGGATCCATGATGTAAATCGTAGATTACCGTCACAGAACGTCTTTAACCGATTCATAATTCTTATGCGAAATTTCCTTTTGACCTTTTTGGTTTCGTTGCTGGCTGTGCCAGCTTTTGCCAGTGTTGTGGGTGTAGAATTCGAAGAGTACGCTACGTCAGAATATGGCACGACGCACCGGGTGTACGTCACATTTGATTCCCCGGATGATGAACTTGTCGCCATTTACGGAACAGTTGGCGAGGCTCAAAATGCGCCATTGAGTTTTTTGACAACCACATCGTTTTACAACACCTCTCTTGGTGCGAATTACGCACAAGATATCAATGTCGCTTTCATCGCGGTTTTCCCTGAAATCGAATTTGATAGTTGGTTTACGATTGGATCGGAGAATTCTTCGGGTTCAGGAGGGGTGAGTTCAGTGGGTTTAGATTCCTATCTCCAAGATTTTAATAACGGTGACGGCTTCACGGTCAACACGTTCACCGGGGCTTCATGGTTCATCATTCCTGGAAGCTCAGCAGATGCAATTGCAGGAGACGATAACAAAGTGCTCGTGGCCCAACTGACCTCCACAGGTGTTGTAAGCGTTGTTCTCAACGTGCAGTACGATGATGTAACAGGGGAAACCTTTGCGGTGAATGGCCTGACCTCGACTTTTCCCGAAGTAGCTTCAGGTTGCACCGATGCTACGGCATGCAATTATGATACGGAAGCCGTGGCGGATGATGGAAGCTGCTATTTTACCCTTGATCCATGTGATGACAGCGATGGGAATACCATCAACGATGCATATGATTCGGACTGTCAATGCACGGGTGAACCTGTTGTTTTGGGATGCATGAGTTCAAATGCCTGCAATTATTCAGCTGAAGCGAACTCGGACGACGGCACGTGTTTTTTCGTAGGCGATGCTTGTGATGACGGAGATTCAACAACAGGTGGAGATGTCGTTGGCGAAGATTGCAATTGCGCAGGGATGGAAATTGTAATGGGATGCACAGACAATTCCGCTTGCAATTATGAAGAGGCGGCAGAAGCTTCGGATGGTTCATGTGTTTACCCCGGTGATGCTTGCGATGACGGTTTTGGAAATACGGTGAATGATCAATACCAGAGTGATTGTTCCTGTGAAGGAGAACTGGTTCCAACGGGTCCTGCGGGCTTAGAGGTGGAGGAATTTGCAACGTCAGAATTTGGAACTACTTACCGAGTTTATGCCACTTTTGATTCGCCTACCAACGAATTAATCGCCGTCTACGGCACAGTTGGAGGAGGAGAAAATGCTCCTTTGAGTATGCTCTCTACGACTGGTTTCTTTAATTCCACGTTGGGGTCGAATTATGGTGAGTTCATCAATACGGCCTTTTTCACGTCGTTTCCTGAGGTGGAATTCGATAGCTGGTTGACGATTGGAACGGAGAACACCGCGGGTTCTGGTGGCGTTGGGTCCGTAGGAATGGAGCCTTACTATGATGGCTTCAACAACGGCAACGGCTTTACCATTGACACCTTCATTGGAGGCTCATGGTTCGTCATTCCTGGCGGATCGGCAGACGCAACATCCGGCGATGATAACCGGGTATTGGTGGCTCAGCTCACGACGGATGGGGTCATCTCTTTGGTGATGAATTTTCAATACGATGATGAGCAGGGCAACAGCTACAATACGGAAGGGTTGACAATCACATATCCAGAAGTGGAAACGGGTTGCACGGATTCATCGGCTTGTAATTATGATCCAACGGCTGAAGCAAACGACGGAAGTTGTGCCTTCCCAGCGGATGCTTGTGATGACGGCGATGCCATGACCATGAATGATACGTACACAGCTGATTGTTCTTGTGTCGGTGAGCAGATTGTTGAAGGATGCATGGATTCATCGGCATGCAATTACAATCCGCTGGCCAATGTGGAAGACGGATCGTGCACTTCGTTGGATGAATGCGGGGTATGCGGAGGCGAAGGCATTGCGGCAGGCACATGTGATTGCGATGGAAACTTGCCTGAAACCTATTACGATTGCGATGGAACGTGTCTTCAAGATACAGATGAGGATGGAGTGTGCGATCAATTGGAAATCCCAGGCTGCCAAGATGATTCAGCGTGCAATTATGATGAAAATGCGACCGATGATAACGACTCATGCGTCTACCCAGATGAATTGTACAATTGCGATGGGTCATGCGTTAATGACCTGAACAGCAATGGCTTATGCGATGAGTTGGAAGTTTTCGGTTGCACTTCTGAAACAGCGGATAACTATGACCCAGAAGCCATAACGGACAACGGCACATGTGAATGGCTCGATGGGTTGGTTGAATCCTTGAGCTATGAAGTATACGCCGAAGATGGAATTGATGGCTTAACGACCTACCGCTTGTACGCGAATTTTTCAAGCGATGAGGTGGAGGTAACGGCGATATATGGAACAGAGGCGGCGCCGTGGCAACTCATTCCCTCATCGACGTTTTATCAAGACGAATTGGGATCTCCACTTGCCAGTGCCATCAACCCTTCATTCTTCGTGGTTGTGCCATCGCTCGAATTTGACTCATGGTGCGCGATTGGTGCGGCACCGGGAGAGGAAGATTCATCAAATTCCATCGGTCTTGACGCTTTCTTCCCAGCATTTGAGGCTGGAAATGCACTGGACGTCAATACGTTCTTGGGAGGTTCACTTTTCCTCATACCAGGTCAATCATCTCAAGCTTTGCCGGTGGATGGTAAGGTTTTGTTGGCTCAGGTTACGACAGACGGGGCGGTGGATGCATTGATCAACTTGCAAATCCGGGATGAGAACAATGAGTCGATTGAAATTGAAGGGTTGTCCTTGACGTTCCCACAAGTCGAAGTGACCGGAACCGGTTGCACCGATCCTGAGGCTTCCAACTATGATCCTGAAGCACTATTGGATGATGGAACATGCGATTATCCTGAGCCAAGTTTTGCCGGATTAAGTTATGAGATGATTGCTGAAAATGAGCCCGAAACGGGTTTGAGGACATTCCGTGTTTATGCAAATTTCACGAATCCCAATGACCAATTGACAGCGGTTTTTGCCCAAGACGGACATCCGCTGGATGTGAGCTCTACATCCGATTTTTATCAAAACGCAATTGGTGGTGCATTCGCCAGTGAAATCAATCCTTTCGCTGACTTGGTCGATGCCGATGTGATTTATGACAGTTGGTTCACCATTGGCGGTGAAAACAGCAATCTCAATCTTTCTACAGTTGGCGTAGATGCGGCTGCCGACGATTTTGAAGACGGAGACGCCTTCAGCATTGACAATGCACTCGGTGGGAGCTGGTTTGTCCTGCCTGATATGGAGCCTTTAGCCTTTCCGGATGAAAATGGACAAGTCCTGATTGCACAATTGACAACGATGGGTCAAGTTTCATTGAGCTTAAACCTGCAATACCGGGCGCAAGACGGAAGCAATCCCCAAGCGTTGGACCAGCAACTGGTCTTTCCAGATTTGGCTTTTGGATGCATGGATGAGGCTGCGTGCAATTACGATCCTGAGGCTGTAGCGGATGATGGCAATTGCCAATATGCTGAGGAAGAATACCTGGATTGCCAAGGCGATTGCAACAACGATGCGGACGGAGATGGTGTTTGCGATGAAGTGGAAATTCCAGGTTGCACAGATGCGGATGCGGATAACTACGACTCCAATGCAACGGACGATGACGGGTCATGTGAATTTGCGGGCTGCACCAGTGCTTCAGCGTGCAACTATGATGAGGATGCGACGACCGATGACGGTTCGTGTGTTTTTGCAGAAACGTACTACGACTGCAATGGAGATTGCTTGAATGATGCAGACGATGATGGAATATGCGACGAACTGGAGATTCCAGGTTGTACAGATGATGAAGCGCAGAATTATGATTCCACTGCGACGGATGACGACGGTTCATGCGAATACCCAGGATGTACGAACCCGAATGCTGAGAACTACGACCCTGAAGCCAACTTCGATGATGGCTCGTGTATCGCAGGTGGTTGCGCGTATGCCAACGCCTCGAATTATGATCCATTGGCTTCTTTCGATGACGGTTCGTGTGAATTTGAGGGCTGCACCGATGAGTCTGCGAGCAATTATTGCCCGCTTGCTCTGACCGATGACGACTCGTGTATCTACGATGCACTGGGTTGCACTTACGCAGAGGCGCCCAACTTTGATCCTGGTGCCAACGTGGACGATGGAAGTTGCGAGATGCCGACTGGCGAGAGCGATTGCCCATTTGATGCGGACGGAAACGGATTGATTGGTTCAGGTGATTTGCTTGAATTCTTGGCTGCATACAGCTACCCGTGTCCTGAGTAAGATTTTAATCAACGAAACTGAAAAGCATCGAATCGAAGGGTTCGGTGCTTTTTTTGTTCATAACTCCAAAGGTGTTATTTTGACACGAACCTGTAATTTCGGTTGAAAATCGAATCCCATGGAGCAAAGCAAAAAACATCTTTCATTTTGGGAAATCTGGAACATGAGTTTCGGCTTTCTTGGGATACAATTTGGGTTTGCCTTGCAAGGGGGCAACATGTCCCGCATATTTCAGACGTTAGGAGCGAGTCCTGAAGAGCTACCCGGTCTATGGATTGCAGCACCGCTAACGGGGTTGCTGGTGCAACCGATTATTGGGTACTGGAGTGATCGAACGTGGAGTCCGAGGTGGGGCAGAAGGCGTCCTTACTTTCTCATAGGTGCGATTCTCAGTTCAGCAGCACTCTTCATCATGCCCTACAGTTCAGCCTTGTGGATGGCAGCTGGTTTGTTGTGGATATTGGATGCTTCGATCAACATCAGCATGGAGCCTTTTCGGGCACTAATAGCGGATAAGTTACCCGAAGATCAACGCAATTTTGGATTCGTAGTGCAAACCCTCATCATTGGCATCGGTACTTGGATCGCGTCCAATTTGCCGTGGCTGATGACCAAACTCGGAGCGAGCAATGATGCGCCTGCGGGTGAAATTCCTGATTCGGTGTTTTACTCCTTTGCTATTGGCGCATTGGTGTTTCTTTTGACAATTGCTGTTACTGTTTTGAAAACAGAGGAGGACCCTCCAGATGACTTGGAAAAATTTGAGAGAGAAAAGGCAGAATCGCGCGGGTTGATGTCGGATGTGAGGGCAATCATCAGGTCGATCATTGGGATGCCCAAGGTGATGATGCAGCTTGGTGTGGTGCAATTTTTCAGTTGGTTTGCTTTTTTTACGATGTGGTCTTTCGCTACTCCAGCATTAACCGAACATGTATTCGCTTCACCGAATCCAGCACCGGATATGCCCAATTTCGAAGTGGCCAACGCAGCCTTCAATGAAGCTGCGAATTCAGTGTCGAGTGCGATGGGGATGTATGGATTGAGTTCCATGGCTTTCGCTTTGATACTGGCATTTTACACCCATCGCTTCCAAATCAACCGCCGTATCGTGCACGCGACTTCACTGTGCTTAGGGGGGATTGGATTCGCTTGGATGCTGCTGTTGAATCCGGAGAGTGCTTCGAATTTGAAATGGTGCTTTGCATTGATCGGCATCGCTTGGGGTTCGATTCTATCCATGCCTTATGCCATGCTGTCGAGCTCGGTACCGAAAGATCAAATGGGCATCTATATGGGCATCTTCAATATGTTCATTGTAATTCCGCAGATTCTTGCTGCTCTGGGGGGCATCAATGCGTTGAATGATTGGTTTTTCGATGGAGACGTTGCGTTTACCATGCTCATTGCGGGAACTTCCTGTTTTTGTGCTGCACTCGCCTTACTTGGAGTGGGCAAAAAAGTAGGTTGACACTTGTTTTACGGTCACTTGTTCCGTTATAATGTGTATTCGATACACGTGAATTTCTATTTTACGGGTTTTCTTCGTATCTTGCTCAACGATTGAAAAGCTCACCTCAATGGTAGGTTATTAGCTTTCGTCTTTAAATTAACCAAATGAAAAAGATTAATTTCCTTTTATTGATGCTCGTTTCTTTCGCAGTGTCGAATGCTCAGTCTCTAACTTTAACTGTTGACTTGTGTGATGCAACTCCCTCGGAGGTGCGAATGACAGGACCATTTTGGGGCTGGGATGCGATGGGCGGACCGATTGCTGCCGACAACGGTGACGGGACTTGGACAATCACACTGGATACTCCTTCGGAGAACATGGAATACCTATGGGTTTCTGACGGCGTGCAAGAAAACATCATTGGATTGGGTTGCGCTCCGATTACTGACGGAGCGAACTATGCAAATCGTTTGTGGACAGTGGGATCTGAAGATGTAACGACTGACGTTTACAATTCGTGCGATCCCTGCGGCACGCCACCCGCAGAAACGACATCCGTGACTTTTAGAGTCGATATGAACGATTACTGTGATGAGATCGGTTTTGTGAATTTCAGCAGTAGTGCCAATGGATGGTGCGGTGCTTGCGCTCAAATGGCTGATATGGGTGACGGAGTGTATGAGATAGCAGTTGATTTGGATGAAGGATCTACCCACGAATATAAATTCACAATCAATGACTGGGCTGTTCAAGAGTCATTCAGTGGAGGCGAGTCTTGCACTTCCACCATTGATGGGTATGTGAATAGAACCATCACGGTTGGAGCTGAGGATGAAGTTTTGGAAACGGTATGTTTTAATTCTTGCGCTGCATGCTTGGGCACGCCTTGTACGGATGTTACCGTGACATGGCAAGTAGATATGTCTGTTGTAGGGGCGAACCCTGCAGGTGTATTCATTGCAGGAGGCTTCCAAGGCTGGGATGCAGGTTCGAGTCAAATGACAGACCAGGGAGATGGAGTTTATTCCTACACTCAAGTAGTTGCTGCCAATTCTAATCTGCAGTGGAAGTTCCTCAATGGACCGGGCTGGGAATATGAAGAGTCAGTGCCTGCATCTTGTAATACAGGTTCCAATCGATTTTATGATGTAGGTAGTGAAAGTGTGGTACTCGATGCGGTCTGCTTCAGCGAATGTGTAGGATGCGACGTTGAAGTCGTAGAATATGCTGTGACATTCAATGTGAATATGGCCAATGAAACCGTAGCTGAAACAGGCGTCTATCTCGCAGGCGGAGGAAGTTTCGGTAATCCCGGAGACAACGAGATGACAGACCCTGATGAAGACGGCATCTACAGCATTACCATGATGTTGGATGAAGGTTTTTCAAGCCATTACACTTTCACCAACGGCGCTTGCGGAGATTGGTCTTGCAAAGAGAATCTAGCGGGTCTGCCTTGTGGTGATCCCGCCGCGTACAACGATCGATTCTTACCCGAAATAACGGGTGAAACATCCGTCTCTACTTGCTTTGGGCAGTGCAGCACAGATGGTACGTGTGAATCAGTTTCCGAGGCCTCTGTGACATTCCAAGTAGATATGAACACGGTTGCTGTTGCAGGCGATGTCACGATTTTCGGTGGAACATTGAACGGATGGTCTTTCCCTGGCGAGCTCATGGACGATTCTGACGGAGATGGTATTTACACTTACACAGCGACCTTGCCCGCAGGTGGCCACGAATACAAATTCGTGAATTCTGCCTCTGATGAGCAGCTTGATCCTGAGTTGGACGCGGCGTGCACGTTGACAACGGGCAGTTTCACAAATCGTTTGGTTACGGTTGTAGGTGGTGAAGACATGGTGTTGGATGTGGTTTGTTTTGAATCATGTGAGGCATGCGAAACGAATGAAGGTGAGGTGTATGGATGCACCGATGAAGGTGCGATTAACTTCTCTTCAGAAGCGAACACCGATGATGGGTCATGCTTGTACAGCACCACGTTCAATGTAGACATGAATTGCGCGGGTGTTGAATTCTCCACAGTGCACATCACGGGACCTGTTTGGGGTTGGACGGCTGACATTTTGATGTCGGACGACGATGCAGATGGCATTTACACAATCACGCTGGATGTTCCCGGACCAACCATTGAGTACAAGTACATGGTCGATTACTGGGCGCATCAGGAAGACCTCATTGACGATGTCAACGAAGGTGC
>DBBR01000015.1 GCA_002292325.1 Flavobacteriales bacterium UBA979
TAGTAAAGCGTGCCCACCACGTCAACCGGTGGGACATAACTCGAAGTCGTAGCGCCAACAATCTCCGCGCCGGCCGTATTCGAGGCAGTCGTCGAAACATACCACTGGTAGCTGTACGCACCCGTGCCGCCTTCGACCATAACCTCCAAAGGAATCACAGGACTCGCAAACTGGCAGTAACTCGAATCCAAGGGCTGCATCGTTAAGAAGAGATTCGGAATGACCGTCACATCAACCGTATCAGAATTAGCACAACCCGTCGCTGCATCCGTATACACGTATTCCACCTCATACATACCAATTCCTACCAACAATGGATCAAAAAGACCATCTACCGCAACAGCTCCAACTGACTCTCCTATGCCGATGTATATTCCTGTTCCGTCTTCATTCAGCCCGGGAGAAGCACCTTCGATTTGTGCTGGAAAATCTTGCAAGCACACATCCAAATCGATTCCACCAAACACTTCGGGAAGTTCAAAAATTTCCAAAGAAAACGCTGCATAAGTGGTACACCCATTGCTATCAATCACGAGCACCTCCAGTTCGAGCAGTCCAGCTACGCTCGTACTGAATGAAACCACCGAGCCATCAGAAGACTCAAGGTTGATGTCAGACAACCACTGAATGGAGTATGGTTCCAACCCGCCAGAAATTTGAACTTCAAAGATGCCCAGTTCGTTCTGGCATAAAGCTGCTGGTCCGCTGATATTTACTTCAGGCCGCTGAAGCACCTGTAAGGTTAATTCATCTTGGGTTTCACATGATTCCACTCCTGTCGAAATGGTGTAGACATATTCGTCCGGCGACAGCTGCGATAAATCAATGGAATTGGAGTCTAAATTCAATGCAGGACCGCTCCATGTAACAGACTCACTAGGGTAATATCCGACCAACAAGAGCATGCTATCCGATTCGCATACGATTACATCATCACCAGCATCCGCTTCGATGGGATCGTCCACTTGAATGTTCAGGCTGTCAAGGTTTGAACAACCAAATTCATCAACGAACTGATAGCCCACTTGATAAATACCGGAGGTCAATCCATCCGGATTAAAAATACCATTCTGCTCATCAACGATTCCCGTGCCAAACCAGTTTCCTCCAAGTGGCAAATTTTCATCAAGGCTCACAGCGTAATCCTGATTGCAAAGGGTCATGTCTGAGCCAGCTTGTACTGTTGGAAGAGCGAGTACGTCAAATTCAACATCCAAGAAATCTTGGCAGCCACGGTCATCAGTCACTTCAAAAGCCAATAAAAATGTTCCTTCCGACTCAGTCGTGGTGCTGAAAAAGTTACCCACCCCTTGATTCGCTTCAAAAGTCCATTGCACCAAATATTCTGGCTGCCCCCCTGTGACACTTGCATTTGCAACAAACTCCTCCCCAAAACAAACATAGTCAGGAGCATTCACGTCCAATTCTGGCAATTCAAACACCTGAAAGTCAAAGGCCAAAGTAGAGCTGCATGACAAAGACGAATACATCGTAACGCCCGTGACGGTTCCAACAACATCCACATTCGGATTCAATGTGATCGTTTCACCGCTTTCTTCAAAGGGATCTTGGTTGAGATTCCAGTTGAATTCGTCTGCACCCGAAACTTGAAACGTGACTTGATCACCATCGCAAACTCCACCATCCGGAAAAGTCGTCAGAGTCAATTCAGGATTCTCCTGTATTTCAACCGCAATCGATTCAGTATCAGTGCCACACGCATTCATTGCCTCAACATCAATGCTGTAGACCCCACCTGTTGGAAAAGTGAATTCCTGTGATGTCACATCCAATGCTTCTACAATCCCTTCAACACTCCACGTGATCATTTCAATTGGAGCACCGCAGTCATCCAACGATACAATCTGACCTTCAACCAATTCCTGTTCACATTGCATAACATCAGGAGAGAGCTCCATGATTGGAGGACCATTGACTTCTATAGTGATTGCCTCCGTATAAACGCCGCAAACATTGGACTTCGAACCAGGGACAGAATGTTCCAGGGTGATTGTATAAAGTGCCTTGTCCAGCAATACGAGTGTCGGATTCGCTGAATGCTCATCGCTTCCTGCATCCCATGCATAGGCTCCGCCTTCAATTACCCATTCAACAAAAGGATTGCCGCAAGGCAGTGCCTCGGTTATGTCTTGCAAATCGACCGTCAATGGAAAACATTGGCCGTCTGTTGAGTAAGCTAATTCAGGGTCCAATTCAGGAAACACACACACCTCCTTTGCCGCATATCCAGTTGGGCAATAGTCGTGGCTTTCAATGTAATTCAGCAAATAAATCCCTGCATCTGGGAAGGTTACGCTCAAGTTTAGCCCTTCTGCCGATGCAGGAATGGAGGCACCTTGACCTTGAAGCGGGGTAGTGAACCAATACCCAAAGTTGTCAACGCATCCATCTCCCCCAGGGCAGCAAGCTCCATTGGCATCATTGCAAGCAGGATCGTTCGCGAGGAGTGGATCACCTGGCGCACAATCATAAACTTGAACACCATTTCCAGTGATCTGATAAAGAACATTGAGATCCTCGCATACAGGCGTTGGACCGTTGATTACAGGATCCGGAGCTTGATGAATCCTTACTGGGTCGATGTAGGCAATGGACGTTCCGCAGGCATTCGAAGCATCAACTTGAAAATAAAATGCATTGTAACTGTTCAGGGGGGTCGTCGAACCGCAAGATGCAACGGTGTAATCATGATTCACAAATTCTGGAGGCGGGTGGGCAAAAATCTCCGACGGCGTGCCATCCCCAAAATTGACTGTATAATCGGTTCCAATAGCGTTGGACTCAAAATTGGTGATTGGAAAGGTCAATTGGTACGGGCTGCAAAGACCATCCGTATTGCCCGGGTTTGCTGTACCAATTTGAGGGTTATTTCCCACAAACAAATCTCCAGTCGTTGTGCTTTGACAACCATTGTTACCTGTTGCCTCTACGGTGATGACATATTCTCCAAATTCATCGTAAGGAGTGGATAGCATCTCAATGAATGGCAGCGCCGGCGTGAATGTTGTGTCCGTGCCATTGCCCCAATCCACTGTAAGTGATGCAATACCACTCATACCAAACGGCTGAGGAAAGAGCGTAATCGCATAGTTTGGCCAGGTCAGATCACTGACGCAAAGCGCGGAAATGGGTTCCAAGCCAGCATTAGGGACTTGAAGCACCTGTACCATCTCGGACATCAAATCGGTGCATCCGTTTGCATCGGTTACGGTCAGTGTTACGGGCACATTCGATGTTCCTCCTCCATCCACATAGATTTGCACTTCTGGACTGCTGAGTTCTGATGTGCCGTAAATCCCATTTGGACCAAATTCCCAATCGAAGTCAAGCCCGAATCCACTCGACTGGTTGTCGAGTAAAACTGGCACATACCCACATTGGCCTTCACCAATCACGGCAAAATTCGCCAAAGGCTCTCCTTCAGGTTCACACCCACAAGCCCAATCGAAATCTTCGGTTAACGCGATTAAATCCAAGGTCTCAATGCATTCACATATCCCCAGTGAATCGCCTAAATTGACTTCAAAATTTAACGCAAGCACCTCGCCACCTTGAATTTGCTCATCGTTGAGCACTAGCGCACTGTCATTGCCCAAACCGAGCGTGTCTCCGTCTAAGATCCAGTTCCATGTCGCAGCTGTATCCACCAATGCGATCAGGGAATCAGTTACCCCAAAAGAAAAAGATAAATCGCAGCCATCTGGGGAATCAATGGATATCGACAATTCAAGCGAGTCGCAAAAAACTTCGCAGGTATCCTGCCCAAGGGTAACCGCAGAAAAAAACAAATTCAGGCCCAGGAGGACTGCCAAGTGGGCACTGATGCTTCCTACTCTACTCATCAGGTAAAAGCCTTAATTCCGTTCTCCGATTGGCTTGATGCTCATCTTCTGAACAGGTCACCCCATCAGCACATCGATTGACCAATTGACTCTCGCCATATCCCCTCGCGATAATCCGGATCGGGTCAATGCCCTTGGCAATGATGTAGTCTACACAACTTTGAGCGCGACGTTGGGACAAATCCTTGTTGTAAGCATCCGAATTTCTCGAATCCGTATGCGAAGACAATTCCACGCGAAAAGTGCGGTACTTCTCGTCCGACATATACCGAACCAGCTTATCGAGCTCACTCTTGCCTTCGGCTCTCAGCACCACTTTGTCCAGATCGTAATAGATGTTTTCTAAGTTAATCACCTCCGACTCTTCCGTTCGGGGACGCAGCGTAACGGTCTTTTGAATCGACAATAGACAACCCGATGGTGGTTGCTCAAAACCCTGATAACCGTCCCAATAATTGATCATCGAAACATGCACCGCCATGAAGTCCATGCTGATCTCGTCATCC